>NZ_CAXQZX010000054.1:0-7282 GCF_964228395.1 Limnobacter sp. | reverse complement strand
GGAGGGCGGGCCTCAGTTCAGGCGAGGCTCAGGGAGGGATCAACAGATTGGCCGTCGCCAAGGGGCATGGACCTGCTGGCTTCAGGGAGCAAGCGAGCCCCTCACATCACAGGCTATCGGATGCAAAGTCCGCCAAGCGTGAACGCTCTCCGCGTTGCAGGGTGATGTGCCCCGCATGCGGCCAACCCTTGAAGCGATCAACGACATAGGTCAAACCGGATGAGCCTTCCGTCAAGTATGGTGTGTCAATTTGAGCCAGGTTGCCCAAGCAGATCACCTTGGTGCCGGGGCCGGCGCGGGTAATCAAAGTTTTCATTTGCTTGGGCGACAAGTTTTGCGCTTCATCGATGATAAGAAATTTGTTGATGAAGGTTCGACCCCGCATGAAGTTCATGGACTTGATGCGTATTTTGGTTTTGATCAAATCGGTGGTGGCAGAGCGCCCCCATTCTCCACTGCTGGGGTCGGGCTTGTTCAGCACCTCCAGGTTGTCTTCAAATGCCCCCATCCAGGGCGCCATTTTTTCTTCCTCGGTGCCCGGCAAAAATCCAATGTCTTCACCCACCGGCACGGTAGCGCGGGTCACGATAATCTCTGAGTACTGTTTGCTCTCGAGCACTTGCGACAGGCCAGCCGCCAAGGCCAACAAGGTTTTACCCGTGCCAGCTTGGCCCAGCAGGGTGACAAAGTCGCATTCAGGGTTCATCAGCAGGTTGAGTGCAAAGTTTTGCTCGCGGTTGCGGGCGGTGATGCCCCATACGCTGTTTTTGTTGTGGCTAAAGTCGCGCAGGGTTTTCAGCACGGCTGTGCGGCCACTGACCTCCAGCACTTGGGCAATCAAAGGGATGCCTGTTTCGCAATACACAAACTGGTTCACCATCATGTCTTTCACCGATGGGCCGCTGATGCGGTAGTAAGTGCTTCCCCCCTGTTGCCAGCTCTCGATGCCTTTGCTGTTTTTCTCCCAGAAATCCGCAGGCAGTTCTTGAAAGCCCGAGTACAGCAGGTCGCGGTCTTCCAGCACTTGGTCGTTGAAGTAGTCTTCTGCCAATAACCCCAAGGCCCGCGCTTTGATGCGCATGTTGATGTCTTTGGACACCAGCGCCACTTCTTTGTCGGGGTGTTGCTTGGCCAATGCAAACACAACACCCAGAATTTGGTTGTCGGCCTTGCCCACAGGCAGGGTTTTGGGTAGTTCGGCGGTCAACTCGGTGGTCTGCACCAGCAATCGACCCAAAGCATCGGCATTGCCCAGGCGGTTTAAGGCCACGCCTTTCTCGATGTCTTCAATATTTTCCATCAAAGCATCCAGGGAGCGACTGACCTGGCGCGCGTGGCGTGCCACTTCAGACATGCCTTTTTTGTGATTGTCCAGCTCCTCCAGGGTGATCAAGGGCAAAAACACATCGTGTTCTTCAAATCGAAACAGGGAGCTGGGGTCGTGCATCAACACATTGGTGTCGAGCACAAAAATTTTTCTGCCCGTGTCTTTGACCTGGCGCTTGCTGCGCGCGATGGTGGGGGCCTTTTTTACCTTTGAGTTGCTGCTCCCACCATTTTTCAATGCTGATTCGGCTCGACTGTCTTTGGCCGTGACCGTGTTGCTGCTGGCCAGCACAAGGGCGGCCTTTCCCGGGGTAGGGGGGGAGGCAATGCTGCCGGGGGAGATGCTTGGTGAACCAGAAGCGCTGGTTTTTTTGCTACTTGCCTTTTTGGCCTTGGGGGCGGGTATGGCTGGAATGTCGGTGAGGGTGGTTGCGAGCTTGCTGGGTTCTTTGGGCAGAGGCATGTCAACGATCAAAAGTTGAAAAAAACTGGAAAATTGCGCAGGGTCGTCACGCCTGCGCCCATGTGATATTAGTCCGTCATTGTCTGTACAAAGTCAAGCACCGCTTGCGCATGGCCCGGCACCTTCAGCCCCCGCCATTCCTGCACCAGCGTGCCTTTCTTGTTGATAACAAAGGTACTTCTTTCTACTCCAATCACTTGCTTGCCATACATGTTTTTGGTTTTCATGACGCCAAAGAGCTTGCAGACCTTTTCGTCGGGGTCCGAGATTAGCTCAAACGGAAATCCCATCTTGGCTTTGAAATTTTCGTGAGATCGCAGTGAATCCCGTGAAATACCGAAAACTTCGCAGTCGGCTTTCAAAAATTGGGCATGAAGCTCGCTGAAGTTTTGCCCCTCCGTGGTGCAGCCCGGGGTGTTGTCTTTGGGGTAAAAGTAAATCACCAAGCGCTTGCCTAGATGCTCAGACAGCTTGAATTCTCTGCCTGTACAGGCTGCTGTAAAGTCGGGTACGGGTTGCTGCAGTTCGACTGTCACCGTTTGGGCTCCTTTTACATCACTAAACATTGATGCAAGCAGTATAACCACAGCGCGGGGCTTCTAATTGCGAAGGCCCCAAGGACTGGGACCCTAAGAGCGGGCAAGCAAGGCCACGCCAAGCACAATCACGCCAATGGCCACCCAGCGTTGCAGGCTAACGGGTTCATTCAAGAAATGTTGGGCGGCCAGTGCGTTGACCACATACCCAATGGCCAGCATGGGGTAGGCCAGCGTGACATCCACCCGGGAAAGGGCCATTAACCAAATTAACAGCGAAAACCCATAACAAAACAGCCCTAGGATCATGGGCCATTGCAGGAACAGCGCTGACATGGCCGACAGGCTTAGCGCGCTGGAGGCTTCGATGACCCCCACCTTGTTGGTGGCCATTTTCAAAAAAAATTGAGCCATGGCGTTGAGCAACACCCCAGCCAGAATAAGCGAAGCGGCAAATGCGGTCATGGGGTGCTCTATATCAACAGGGCTGCGATCACCTGGCGGCCTTCGCCCACCAGAATGTTGTATGTGCGGCAAGCGGCTTGGGTGTCCATGTACTCCACCGGACAGTTTCGGCTGGCAAAAAAACGCCGCACTTCGGCCCCCGGGAACACTTGCTTGGGGCCGGTGCCAATCAGGAGGACTTCTGTGCCCGCCGGGCATTGCGCGTGTAGCGCTTCGCAGTGCGACAGGGTCAGCCCCCCGGTCGCTGTGGCTTCCCATGGGGTGGGTGGCATGCTGCTGCCAAACACCACACTTTGTCGGTGAATAAAGCCGCTGATCACCACGCCATCCTCGTCATAACGTTGAACGATGAACTGGCTATCCAAAGCCTCAGGTTGAAATTTCATTCGAAATGCACTCCAGAGCTGGCCCAAACCTTGGCATGGTAGGGCCTAAACGGTTAAATTATAAGACTTTGCCCGGCGCAAATTAATTCACCACAACAATCCACTCACAGGTCATTATGAAACCCATCCTGAAGTCTGCCAAATTGGCCAATGTTTGCTACGACATCCGCGGGCCGGTGATGCAGCGAGCGCGTCAGTTGGAAGAGGAAGGGCACCGCATTCTAAAACTCAATATTGGCAACCTTGCTCCATTTGGTTTTGAGGCACCTGATGAGGTTCGTCAAGACGTGATTCGCAACCTGGGCGATGCCTCGGGTTACAGCGACAGCAAGGGTTTGTTTGCTGCGCGCAAGGCCATCATGCATTACACCCAGCAGAAAAACATCAAAGGGGTCACGCTTGACGACATCATTGTTGGCAATGGTGTGTCCGAGTTGATCGTGATGAGTATGCAGGGCTTGTTAAACAACGGCGACGAGGTGCTGGTGCCAGCGCCCGATTACCCCTTGTGGACCGCAGCCATCAGCATTTCGGGCGGCACCCCTCGCCATTACCTGTGCGACGAGCAATCCGATTGGTACCCCGACACCAAGCACCTGCGTAGCCTGATTAACGATAAAACCAAGGCCATGGTCATCATCAATCCCAACAACCCCACGGGAGCTTTGTACCCGGTGGAGGTGTTGCAGGAGCTGGTGCAAATTGCCCGGGAACATCAGCTGATTGTTTTTGCCGACGAAATTTACGACAAAATGCTGTTCGATGGTGCAGAGCACATCTCGATTGCATCACTGGCCGACGATGTACTGTTCATCACCATGAACGGTTTGTCCAAAAACTACCGTGCTTGCGGCTACCGCGCGGGTTGGATGGTGATCTCTGGCGACAAGCGCCATGCCACCGACTACATTGATGGCTTGGGCATCATGGCCTCCATGCGACTGTGCGCCAATGTGCCTGGGCAGTACGCCATTCAAACCTCTCTGGGGGGGTATCAAAGCATCAACGATTTGGTGGCCCCGGGGGGGCGCCTGACGCGCCAACGGGACCTGGCCTACGACTTCATGACTTCCATTCCCGGGGTGAGCTGTGTAAAGCCAAAAGCCGCACTGTACTTGTTCCCGCGTTTGGACCCGAAGCTTTACCCCATTAAAAACGACCAGCGTTTTATCCTGGAGCTGCTTGAGGCCGAGAAAGTACTCGTGGTGCAGGGCACAGGCTTTAATTGGCCCCACCCCGATCATTTCCGGGTGGTTTTCCTGCCCAATACAGACGATTTGGGCGATGCAATGGGTAGAATTGCACGTTTCCTGGAAAGTTACCGAAAACAACACCTTGGCTGATTTACAAATGAACAAACCTCTTCGCGTGGCCCTTGTGGGCGTGGGTACCGTTGGATCTGGCACAGTGAATGTGCTGAATACCAATGCGGCAGAAATTGAACGCCGTGTGGGTTTCCCCATTCGCATCACCGCCATTGCCGACTTGAACACCGAGCGTGCTCGCGAATTGGCTGGTGCCGATGTGCACATCAGCAACGATGCCTTTGACGTGGTCAAACGCGATGATGTGGACGTGGTGGTCGAGCTAATCGGTGGTTACACCGTGGCCAAACAACTGGTGTTGGCCGCCATTGAGGCTGGCAAGCACGTGGTGACTGCCAACAAAGCTCTGCTCGCTGTGCACGGGGATGAAATTTTTGCAGCCGCGCAGGCCAAGCAGGTCATGGTGGCCTTCGAAGCCGCGGTGGCCGGTGGCATTCCAGTCATCAAGGCCATTAAGGAAGGCTTGGCCGCCAATCAGATCGAATACGTGGCTGGCATCATCAACGGCACATGCAACTTTATTTTGTCTGAGATGCGCGACAAGGGTCTGCCTTTTGGCGAGGTGCTGGCCCAGGCCCAAGCCTTGGGCTATGCCGAGGCCGACCCCACCTTCGACATCGAGGGCATCGACGCTGCGCACAAAATTACGCTGCTCAGCTCCATGGCCTTTGGCATTCCGGTGCAGTTTGAAAAAGCCTACATCGAGGGCATCACCAAGCTCACCCGCGACGACATTCAATTTGCCGAGCAATTGGGCTATCGCGTTAAATTATTGGGTATTGCGCGCAAAACCGCACAGGGCGTTGAGTTGCGTGTGCACCCCACGCTCATCCCAGCCAAGCGCCTGATCGCCAACGTCGAAGGCGTGATGAATGCGGTGCTGGTTAAAGCCAATGCGGTGGGCCCCACCCTGTATTACGGTGCAGGCGCGGGCAGCATGCCAACCGCCTCGGCGGTGGTGGCTGATCTGATTGAGATTGCCCGTGCTTGCCAGGCCCCACTGTCCAGCCGCGTGCCTGTGTTGGCTTTCCAAAGCCAGGGCATTGAAGCTGTGGATGTGTTGCCGGTGGCCCAGGTGGTGACCGCTTATTACCTGCGCTTGGCCGTGGATGACAAACCCGGTGTGTTGGCTGAGGTGACCCGTCTGCTGGCAGATCACCACATTTCAATTGAAGCCATGATTCAACGCCAGGCCACGGCAGAGCAAGAAACCGCCGAAATCGTGTTGCTGACCCACCGCTGTGTGGAGGGCGACGTCAACAAAGCGATTGAGAAAATTGAAGCCCTGGCCAGTGTGCATGGCCCCTTGACCCGCATTCGTGTAGAGGACCTGAGCTGAAATGAAATACTTCAGCAGTCGCGGGGGCATGAAGCCCCAGGATTTTTCTGAAATTTTGCTGGAAGGTTTGGCGCCCGACGGTGGTTTGGCCGTGCCAGAGTTTTATCCGCAGGTGGCCCTGCATGTGCTGGAAAGCTGGAAAAGCTTGCCGTATGGCCAGCTGGCCTTCGAGGTGCTGCGCCCTTACGCCACCGATATCCCAGAAGCTGACTTAAAAGCGCTGACCACAAAAACCTACACCAAATCGGTGTATGGCACCGACGAAATCACGCCTGTGCGTGACTTGTTTGATGGCATGAAGGTGCTTGAGTTGTCCAACGGCCCAACCCTTGCCTTCAAGGACATGGCCATGCAATTGTTGGGCAACCTCTTCGAATACCAGTTGGGTCGTGTTGGCCAGGAATTGAATATTTTGGGTGCCACCAGCGGCGACACTGGGTCTGCGGCCGAATATGCCATGCGCGGTAAAAAAGGGGTGCGTGTGTTCATGCTCAGCCCCGCCGGTAAAATGAGCGCCTTCCAGCGCGCCCAGATGTACAGCCTGCAAGACCCCAATATTTTCAACATTGCGGTCGATGGCTTATTCGATGACTGTCAAGACATCGTGAAAGCCGTGAGCGAAGACCTCGCGTTCAAAAACCGCCAAAAGATTGGCACTGTGAACTCCATCAACTGGGGGCGCATTTCTGCCCAGGTGGTGTATTACTTCAACGCCTACCTGCGCACAGCACCCACCATTGGGGACCCTGTCAGCTTTGCCGTGCCTTCTGGCAACTTTGGCAATGTGCTGGCGGGCCACATTGCCCGCCAAATGGGCTTGCCCATTCGCAAGTTGGTGGTGGCGACCAACGAAAACAATGTGTTGGATGAGTTTTTCCGAACTGGCGTGTATCGCCCACGCAAATCGGCTGAAACCTACATCACCTCCAGCCCGTCCATGGATATTTCCAAGGCGTCTAACTTTGAGCGTTTTGTGTACGACCTGCTGGGTCGCGACCCCAAAGCGCTAAAGGCCCTGTGGGATCAGCTTGCTGCCCATGGCCAATTTGATCTGTCTGCAGACTCTCGCTTCAAAAATATCGAATTGGATTATGGCTTTGTGTCGGGTTCCTCCAGCCACGCCAACCGTTTGGCCACGATTGCCGAGGTGTACAAGCGCACCGGCACCTTGATCGACACCCACACAGCCGATGCCGTAAAAGTGGCCCGCGAGCATGTGGAGCCCGGGGTGCCCATGGTCGTGCTTGAAACTGCGCTGGCTGTGAAATTCGCCGACACCATTGTGGAGGCCACAGGCCAAACGCCGCCAGTGCCCCAAGCTTACCAAGGCATCGAAGATTTGCCTCAGCGCGTGGTCAACATGCCCATCGATGTTGGGCAGGTCAAACATTTCATCTCTCAACACACGGGCTTGTAGGCCAGCCGCGGGTGGGGGCACCCTT
>NZ_CAXQZX010000053.1:0-19526 GCF_964228395.1 Limnobacter sp. | reverse complement strand
TGCGGCCCTGCAATGCATATTCGGCAAAACGCGCAACGGTGAACGGCCGGGAGATGGTCTGCTGGTGGCCAATCGGCAAAGCCGCATCTTCATAAGCGCGTGAAGCAAACGCCTCATCCACAAACAAGTGGCGCGGCACTTGACCCATCACATCCAACACACGCTGATCGGCAATGCCCAGGGTTTTTAATTTATCCACGAGGTGGGCACGCGCTCGATCGGAGGTCAGGCTTAGCCCGCCCATGCGCTCAGGTACACGGTCTAGCTTGCGGGCAGACTGTGTAATCAGGGCTGGGGCTGGCTTGTAGCGCGGCTTGTTATCCATGGGTGTGATTACAGCCACTTGGCCAAAGTGTCCATGTGCTCAAACTGGGTAAGGTCGGCTTTCAGGGGGCTGATGGACACCTTGCCTTGTTTGACGGCATAAAAATCGGTGCCGGGGCCTGCATCTTTGGCTCCGCCGGGCGGCCCAATCCAGTACACGGTTTCGTCTTTGGGGTTTTTGGTGGGAATCACAGGCTCGGCATGGTGACGCTTGCCCAGGCGTGTGCACTCAAAACCTTGCAAGTCGTCGTAAGCAAGTGGGGGAATATTCACATTGAGCAAGCAATGCGCCAGGCCAGAAGGGTTGCTGATGTAACGCTCAACAATTTCTGCAGCAACGCGCGCCGCGCTGTCTAGGTGGGCATAGCCTTTGCCAGTAAGCGAAAACGCAATCGCTGGTAAACCGCACTGGAAACCTTCCATGGCCGCAGCCACAGTGCCTGAGTAAATGGTGTCATCGCCCATGTTGGCGCCGTTGTTGATGCCAGAGACCACCAAGTGGGGGCGTTGCTCCAGCAAACCTGTGACCGCCACATGCACGCAATCGGTGGGGGTGCCATTGACATACCGAAAACCATTGGAGGCCGTGCGAACGGTGAGGGGCCGATCCAGTGTGAGCGAGTTGGACGCCCCCGAACGGTCTTGCTCGGGCGCCATCACATGCAGCTCCACGCGGTTGCCAAAACGCTCCAGCAAAGCGCCATGCAGGGCCAAAATACCCGGTGCGCTGTAGCCGTCGTCGTTGCTGATCAGGATGCGGTACGGTTCCACGGTTTATGCTTCCTTGCGACGAAACACCCAGGTGTTCTCGGTTGACTCTTTGGCTGCAAAAGCATAACCATCCACCTTGAATTTTTTGAGTTGTTCTACATCGGTGATGCGCTGGTCAATGATGTAACGCGCCATGAGGCCCCGCGCTTTTTTGGCAAAAAAACTGATGATCTTGAATTGACCGTTTTTGTAATCCTGAAATACCGGCTGAACCACACGCGCACTCAGCGCCTTGGTGTCGACCGACTTGAAATATTCATCGGATGCGAGGTTGACCAATACCGGGTCTGTTTTACCCAAATCTTTGTTCAAAGCCGGGGCCACGATAGACTTCCAGTAGGCGTACAAATCTTTGCCAGCCGGGTTGGGCAGTTTGGTGCCCATTTCAAGACGGTAAGGCTGCATCAGGTCCAAGGGGCGAAGCACACCATACAGGCCGGACAAAATTCGAATATGTTTTTGAGCAAAAGCCAAGCCTTCTTCATCCAAGGTTTTGGCGTCCAGGCCATCGTACACATCGCCATTAAAAGCCAACACGGCAGGCCGGGAATTCTTGCTGGTGAACTGGGTGGACCACTCGCCATAGCGGGTCGCATTGAGCACACCGAGTTTGTCTGAAATCGACATCAACTCAGACAATTGGACCGGGCTCATGGGGCGGAGAATATCCACCAACTGGCTGGCTTCGTCTACAAACTGCGGCTTGGTGTGCTTGGGCACAGACAAAGGCGATTCATAGTCCAGCGATTTGGCTGGAGACAAAACAACAAGCATGGACATGGGAGTTCTGCGGTGGTTACTACTTGACCATTATCGCAGGATTGAAGGGGGGATTCACCCAAAAAGGGTTGTGAAGCTCTGGAAAAATTGGCCGCGGGTGCGAACGTGTCGCCCCGCTCTGGCCGTGTCTCCCAGGTCCGTCTCTCCGAGATAGAACTGATACCGCAGGGTGTCGCGATTGGATTCATAAAGCACCAGAAATGTGCAGGTTGGTTTGATAGCGCGGCAAAAGCGTTGCGCTTGCATGTTTCAAATTACTGGATATAATTACAGCATGTTCATTCGAGACTGGTGCCATGAAGGGTTTAACTGCTCGCCAACAAGAAATCCTCGACCTCATTCGCGATCAAATCTCGCAATTTGGCCGCCCACCGACACGCGCTGAAATTGCCCGGCAGCTGGGGTTCCGTTCGGCCAACGCAGCCGAAGACCATTTGCAAGCGCTGGCCAAAAAAAATGTGATTGCGCTGGATGCAAGCACTTCGCGGGGCATTCGCCTGCTGGGCGAATACGCCGAAGGCCTTGAAGAAACAGCCACCCGCGTGCTGGACCAGCTCATGCACCTGCCCGTGGTGGGGCGTGTGGCCGCAGGCAGCCCCATTTTGGCCCAAGAGCATGTTGAAAAAGAAATCCCCGTGGACCCTGCACTCTTCCCCGACAAACCCGATTACCTGCTCAAGGTTCGAGGCATGTCCATGAAAGACATCGGCATTCTGGATGGCGACTTGCTGGCTGTTAAAAAGGTGAACACCGCCCGTGCTGGCCAAGTCGTGGTGGCCCGGGTCAATGAAGATGTCACAGTGAAGCGCTATTTCCAAAAAGGCCACATGGTGGAGTTGCAAGCAGAAAATTCTGAATTTGCGCCCATTGAGGTTGATCTTCGAAAAGAAAACTTTGCCATCGAAGGCTTGGCGGTTGGCTTGATTCGCCAAGGCCAGTTGCACTGATGCAAGCCATGAAGGGGGCGCTTAGGCCATGCCGAATGAATCATCGACAGACCCCTTGGGCATTCACCCTTCCCTGTGGCGTGCCAACCAACTGGGTAGCGACACCACATTAAAAATACCAAGTGGCTTTCCAGAACTGGACCTTCAACTGCCTGGGGGCGGTTGGCCAACACGCAACTTGATCGAGTTGCTGTTAAAACACCAAGGCATTGGCGAACTTCGGTTTTTAATGCCCGTGCTTCGGCGCCTGTCACTTGAACAAAAAAAATTGGTGTTGGTGGGCGCACCGCACATTCCAATGGCGGCTGTGTTTGAACATTTTGGGGTGGCGTTGCAACAAATCACACTGATTCAAACCCACAAACCACAAGATCGCTTGTGGGCCATGGAGCAAGTGCTTCAAAGCGATGCGTTTGGTGCGCTGGTGATGTGGCTGCCCGAAGACAAAGCCTTGTGCTCACCCCCGGTGTTGCGGCGCTTGCAATACCAGGCCAGCCGCAGTAGCGGGCTTAGCTTTGTGTTCAGGCCTTTGCAAGCACAACACCAGCCATCCCCAGCCTCGCTGCGCATATGCCTTACCGCTTACAGCCCGCACCAGCTCCGTGTGCAGCTTATTAAACGCAGGGGGCCTGTGCTGGAACACCCCTTGGTGCTGCAATTGCCGCAATCCCACCGTGCTCTTCCCGGGCTGGTTTTTGAACACGAATTGGCACGCATGCATGCCATACAACACGCACAGGAGTCTGGCCGTGCTTTGGATCGCCATGTGCACACAGCCACCCAACGAGACACACAGCACAGCAACCCCTGATGGGGCCTTGTCGTCGTTTTTAGCTGAGTTACAAAGTCAGTGCGCCCACTACAGCCCCATGGTGTTTGTTCATCAAGACCAGCACCATCCTTGGCACGGTTTGCTTGTGGAGGTGCAAAGCTGTTTGCGTTTGTTTGGTGGGCGTGAATCCCTGTTAACCCGCTTGTGGCAACAGGTGCAAGCTTGCCTCAACGCACAAGCTTGGCCACAGCCACTGCACATGGCCTTGCACGGCAACCCCAATGCCGCCTGGTGGCTTGCCAAAAGCGCACCAGCCAACTCGCTGGCCGCCTTCTTGGCACAAACCACTGCCCCGGGTGCGGGTTTGGGCGGGTTGCCTGTGCACGCCTTGGATGTGGCACCACAAACGCTGAACACTTGGCAGCAGTGTGGTTTTGAGCGGCTTGAGCACTTGCGTACCTTGCCACGCGACGCTTTTTTGCGTCGCTTTGGGCAACAAGTGCTTGGCGAGCTGGATGCGGGTTTTGGTGAACACAACCGACAAGCCATTGCAGCCGTGGCAGCCCAAGAAGCCCTGGTGTTTGACATGCAGCAAGAACTGCCATTCCACAGCAATCAGCTTGAGATGCTTGAGCGGCATGCGGGTAGCCTGCTGCAGGCCCTGCAAACTTGGTTGGACACCCATCAACTGGCAACGCGTCTGCTTCAACTGCATTTTTGCATGCCCCACCACACCGAAACCCTTGCCCTGCACAGTGCAAATGCACAAGCCAAGGCCGAGCACTGGGCCAGGCTATTGCATCACCAGTTGGGGCGCGTAGAACTGCCCGATGATGTGCACAGCATTCGCTTGCTGTGCGATCAGGTGGAGGGCCGTGCCAGTTTGCACGGGCAATTGTTTGCCCACCCAGAAGACACGCAGCGCAACTGGCAAAACACCTGCGACACCTTGCGGGCAAGGCTTGGCAAACAAGCGGTGCTTTATCTGGGCGTGCAAGAAGACCCAAGGCCCGAATGCAGTGTGCTGTTAAACCCTACGCCTCACCCTACAAGGCGCCATCCCAGCGCACCCCAGCATGCCCCCGATTTACAAGTAGCAAGCCTTCCCCCAAGCACACCACGCCCTTTGTGGTTGTTGCACAAAGCGCGCCCCTTGCAAGGGCAACCCAGTTGGCACACGGGCCAAGCCTTGCAACTGCTCAGCGGGCCAGAGCGCATTGAATTTGGCTGGTGGGACCAACAACCCTGCAAACGCGACTATTACTGCGCCCAAGACCAACACGCGCGCCAGGTGTGGATCTACCGCGATCTTGAACAAGCCAACCAATGGTTTATTCATGGGGTATTTGCATGAGGAGGTTTGCCGAACTGATTTGCCAAAGCAATTTCAGTTTTTTAAAAAGTGCTTCACACCCGGAAGAACTGGTTGAACAAGCCGCCAGCCTGGGCTACTCAGCCATTGCCATCACCGATGAGTGTTCGCTGGCAGGCATTGTTCGCGCCCACCAAAAAGCGCTGGAATGCAATATTCAGTTGCTGGTGGGCGCACAGTTTGTGATGGCCAGGCACAGCGACTTTGCGGGCATGGCACTGGTTCTTCTTGTAAAAAACAAAACAGGCTACACCCACCTTTGCAGATTGATCACGCAAGCCAGGGCTCGCGCCTGCAAGGGCGACTACCAATTTACACACAAAGACCTGGCAGACCTGCCCCCCGGCTTATTGCTGCTGGTACAGGCCCAGGAGCACAGCCATGCGCAGTTGCCTGCTTTTTTGGCCTGGTGTGCCAAACGTTTTACGGGTCGCATGGCGGTGGCCTGCCACACGGGGCTGCGTGGGTTTCAACACAGCTGGCTGGCCCATGTGCAAACCCTGGCTCAACTGCATGGCCTCCCCATGGTGGCCAGCAACATGGCCTTGATGCATGCAGCAGAGCGCAAACCCTTGCACGACCTGCTCACAGCCATTCGGCTGAATTGCTGCTTAAACGATGCACGCCCCAAACTGTTGGCCAATGCGCAACAATGCCTTCAAACCTTGAATGAATTGTCCAACCTTTACCCACAGGAGTTGCTGAACAACACCCTGACTTTGGCTGAACAATGCACCTTCAGCATGCGCGAACTGCAGTACCAGTACCCGCGAGAAATTTGCCCGAGCAACAAAAGCCCCATTCAATACCTCACCGAGTTGGTCAACACCGAGGGACTTACACGCTACCCCCAAGGCCTGCCCCCAGAAGTGCAGGCCAAAATTGCGCATGAATTGGAATTGATCGCCGAGTTGAAATATGAGGCTTATTTTTTAACCGTCTACGACCTGGTCAAATTTGCGCGATCGCGCGGTATTTTGTGCCAGGGCCGCGGCTCTGCAGCCAATTCGGTGGTGTGCTATTGCTTGGGCATTACCGAGGTGAGCCCAGAAAAGCTATCCACATTGTTTGAACGCTTTATTAGCCGTGAGCGCAACGAGCCCCCCGACATCGATGTGGACTTTGAACACACCCGGCGCGAAGAAGTGATCCAATACATTTACGGCAAGTATGGGCGACACCGGGCCGCCCTGGCCGCCAGCGTGGTGGTGTACCGGCCCCGCTCTGCCTTGCGGGATGCTGGCAAAGCGCTTGGCCTGCGCCCTGAATTGGTGGACGCCATCGCCAAATCGCAAGATGGCATGTATGCACGCCAATTGAACTTGGAGCATTTGCAACAGGCTGGCATCAACCCGGCAGAGCATTCCGTACGCCAATGTTTGCACATGGCCGATCAACTGCTGGGTTTCCCCAGGCATTTGTCGCAACACACCGGTGGCTTTGTGATTGCCTGCAACAGCCTGGATGAACTGGTGCCTGTAGAAAACGCCGCCATGCCTGAGCGCAGTGTGATTCAGTGGGACAAGGACGACCTGGACGCCATGGGCCTTTTGAAAGTGGATGTGTTGGCCCTGGGCATGCTGAGCGCCATCCGGTTGACCCTGGAAGCCCTGCAAAACAAGCCTGGAGCGCCAACACGCCTGCAAGACATTCCGTCAGAAGACCCTGCCACCTACCGAATGATCAGCAAGGCCGACACCATCGGTGTGTTTCAAATTGAAAGCCGGGCACAAATGGGCATGCTGCCCCGCTTGCGGCCACGGCAATATTACGACCTGGTGGTGCAAGTGGCCATTGTTCGCCCGGGGCCCATCCAAGGCGGCATGGTGCACCCTTACTTAAAAGCCCGCGCCAATCCGGATTCAGTGGTGTATCCCTCCGATGCACTTAAAACAGCACTGGGTCGCACTTTGGGTGTGCCTATTTTTCAAGAGCAAGTGATGCAGATTGCCATTTTGGCTGCAGGGTTTACTCCGGGTGAAGCCGATCAATTGCGCCGCGGCATGGCCGCCTGGAAACGCAAAGGCAATTTGCACCAGTTCTATGAGCGGGTGGTGCATGGCATGGTCGCCCGGGGCTATGAGCCATCGTTTGCAGAACGCATTTTTCGTCAAATTGAAGGTTTTGGGGAATATGGTTTTCCAGAAAGCCACGCCGCCAGCTTTGCCCTTTTGGTGTATGCCTCGGCCTGGCTGAAGTGCAACCACCCTGATGCTTTTTTGTGTGGTTTGTTAAACGCCCAACCCATGGGGTTTTACGCGCCATCCCAATTGATTCAAGATGCACAAGCCCACGGGGTGAAAGTGCTGCCCGTTGATGTGGCCCACAGCGAGGTCAACACGGTGCTGCAACAAGACAATTCAGCCAAAGCCCTGTTTCCAGTGCGTTTGGGCTTACAGATGGTGCATGGTTTAAGCCAGCAAGGTGCGATAAGGGTGGTGGCCGCACGCCGCGCAAAGCCTTACGACAGCATTGAAGACCTGGCCAAACGGGCCGAGTTGAACCGCAAGGATTTACAAGCCTTGGCTGATGCCAATGCATTACAAAGCATTGCCGGGCACCGAAGGCAAGCAGCCTGGCACAGCGCGGGGGTCATTCAAGACAAAGACTTGCTGCAGCACACACGCCACTGTGAAACCCAGATTGCACTGCCCGCCCCCAACACACTCGAGGACATGCTGGCCGATTTCAGAAGCCTGGGCGCGAGCATAGAACACCATCCGGTGCGCTTCATTCGCCCCCAATTGGCACACTACAAAATCCAAACTGTGGAAACACTCAAAGGCTTTCCAGATGGGCGCCTTGCAAGGGCTTGTGGGCTGGTGACCCACCGCCAACGCCCCGCCACCGCCCATGGCACTGTGTTTTTGAATCTGGAAGATGAGACTGGCCATGTGAACGTGATTGTGTGGAGCAGCCTTGCGGAGCAACAGCGCCATGTGCTGCGCACGGCGCAAATCATGGGCGTGTTTGGCATATGGCAACGCCAGGGGGAGGTGTGCAACCTGGTGGCCCGCAGGTTGGTGGACTACACCCACCTGCTGGCCGAACTTAAAGCAGGTTCAAGGGATTTTCGTTAAGCAGACCAGGGTTTGACTTAAATATCCACTTCCACCAGGTTGCCTTTTTCTTCCAGCCAGGTTCGCCGTGCACCGCTTTCGCTGCGGCCCATCAGCATGTGCATCATGGCGTTGGTTTGGTCGAGATCCAGGTCGCCCAAAGTAACAGGCAACAAGCGGCGTGTGTCAGGGTTTAAGGTGGTTTCCCAGAGTTGCTCGGCGTTCATTTCACCCAAGCCTTTGAAACGGGAAATCTTGATATTGGCCTCTTTGACGCCTTCTTTGAATAATTTGTCCTGCACGGCATGCAACTCGGCATCATCGAGACAATACAACTTGCGGGCTGGTTTTTTGCCCATGGCAGGTACATCCACCCTGAACAAGGGAGGGCGAGCCACAAACACATGGCGGTTGCGTATCAACGCCGGAAAATGCTTGTAGAACAAGGTGAGCAGTAACACCTGAATATGCGATCCATCGACGTCAGCATCCGACAAAATACAGATTTTTCCGTAGCGCAAACCGCTGAGGTCGGGTGCATCGGCCGGGCCGTGGGGATCTACACCAATGGCCACCGAAATGTCGTGAATTTCCTGATTGGCAAACAAACGATCTTTGTCGGTCTCCCAAGCATTAAGCACCTTGCCTCGCAGGGGCAACACCGCCTGGAATTCTTTATCGCGCCCCATTTTGGCAGAGCCACCTGCGGAGTCGCCCTCGACCAAAAACACCTCGTTGAGAGTGACATCCGTGCTTTCACAATCGGTGAGCTTGCCGGGCAAAATGGCCACCGAGGAGCTTTTTTTCTTTTCAACTTTTTGGGCAGCGCGAGAACGGGCCTGGGCCTGTTTGATGGCCAATTCGGCAATTTTTTTGCCGTCTTCAATGTGCTGGTTGAGCCACAACTCAAAGGCTGGACGAACCAGCGAGGAGACCAACTTCACGGCATCGCGACTGTTTAAGCGCTCTTTGATCTGACCTTGGAATTGAGGATCAAGCACCTTGGCTGACAAGACAAAACTGGCCTTGGAAAAAATGTCATCGGGCATCAACTTGATGCCCTTGGGCATGAGCGAATGAAGCTCGCAAAACTGCTTGATGGCCTGAAACACAGCCTCACGCAGGCCCGATTCATGCGTGCCGCCCGCGGGGGTGGGAATCAAATTCACATAGCTTTCACGCACCGGCGCACCTTCAGCCACAAAGGCCAGCGCCCAGGCTGCACCCTCGCCTTCGGCAAAACCTTCATCGCGTAAAACATCCACGCTCAGGTCGCCGCTGAACATAGGCGCCACCAACTCGCGTTCAAGCAATTCTTCTTTCAAAAATCCGTTCAGACCGTCTTCAAATTTCCAACGTTTGGTCTCGCCAGTTTTCTCGGTAACCAGCACCACCTCCACGCCTTTGAGCAAAACCGCCTTGCTACGTAGCAAGCGATCCATTTCAGCCATGGGCAACTGGGGGGAGTCGAAGTATTTTGCATCGGGCCACACACGCACGATGGTGCCCTTTTTGGGGTCGCCGCTGGCTTGTGGGCGAACCTTGAGTTTTTCAACCACATCACCACCAGAAAAAGCCATGGTGCCCACCTGCTTATCGCGCACAGCAGTTACTTCCAGCCGAGTGGACAATGCATTGGTAACCGACACACCCACGCCATGCAAGCCGCCAGAAAAGCGGTAAGCCCCGCCGTCGGCTTTGTTGAACTTGCCGCCGGCGTGCAACCGGGTAAACACCAATTCGATCACGGGCACTTTTTCTTCGGGGTGCAAGCCAATGGGAATACCCCGGCCTTCATCCTGCACCGACACGCTGCCATCGCCATGCAAGGTCACGGTGATTTTGCTTCCAAAGCCACCCAGCGCTTCGTCGGCTGCGTTGTCGATCACCTCTTGGATGATGTGCAGGGGGCAGTCGGTGCGGGTGTACATGCCCGGGCGCTGTTTGACGGGCTCCAGGCCTTTGAGGACACGGATGGAAGATTCTTGATACTGATTGCTCATGGCCTTTACAGGTGCGTGAAATGCAAGCGTTGATGATACCAACAATTCACGGGGCTAGACCTTGCCGCTGGAACCATACACCGGTCGACTTGCACCCATACATGCAGCATCAGGTCGCAAGAGGTACGGCCTAAAGGCCTGCGGTACCTCGGGGTGGTGACACCTTTTTGGAGTTTTGACAGGGGTTGATACTCTGAACCACTCCAACACACCTGCCGAGGCCGAATATGGATTCACCACTGTTGCATGCAGAGAGGCTCGCCATGAAACCCGTTGTACCCGCATTAAAAATTACATCTGTACAAGGTTTTAAAACACAAAGGCAAGATGCCATTCGAACCGAATTCGAACTGCTGGTGGCCAAACAAGAAAAACGGCTTCGCAATTTTATTGTTAAACACTTTCGCGACGAAAATGCCGTTGAGGACGTTTTTCAGCAGACCTTGATTGAAGCCTATTGTTGCTGGGACAGCTTTAGAGGCGACGCCCAGCGCGCCACCTGGTTGTTTGGCATTGCACTGAATATTATTCGAAACACGGCCCGCCGCTCGCCACAGTACAAATTCCACTTTACCTCAGACGAAGAGCTTGAGCTGGAGCAAGCGGAAGGGTCCGACCCCATGCAGCATTGCATGAAAAACGAATTTAGCATCAAGCTGGAATCCGCAATCGCAAAGTTACCTCCCGACCTAAAAGACACCCTGCTGCTGGTGGTGCAAAACGGTTTGTCTTACCAAGAGGCTGCCGACAAACTGGGTATTCCCATTGGCACGGTGCGGTCCAGAATTTCACGATCCAGATCGCAATTAAAATCCATTTACGACCTTTACATGGACTAAGCAGGAAGGCATGGCCAAAGCATTTAGCACGGTGCCCGAGCTTTTACGCGCACTTGGTTTACAAAGTGATGTGCTGGAGCCCACGGCAGAAACCGAGGGCTACCGAATTGAGTTTGAACAACAATTTACAGTGGAGCTGCATGGTCAGGCCAATTGCCCCGCCCGCATGAGTACCCGCCTTTGTATGTTGGGGAAGTCACTGCAAGTGCAGGACTCCCAATTGCAAAAAGCCATGTTGATTTACACCGACATTCTGGATGAAGTGCCAAGAGGATGTAGCCTGGCGGTGTCGGAGCATGACAACTGTTTGCGCGTGGTGTGTGACTTGCTAAGCATTCCCCAGGCGCCTGGGGCATTGGAGCAGGTTTTCCATGAGTTTGTGAATTTTGCATTTGCCTTTAAACAAACCTACATCCAAACGAAAAGCCTGCCTGCCCACGCTTGAGGCATACTGCCAACGCCGCCTACGATATTAGCGCCGGCTGGCCAAATACCGAGTGAGTTGTTGCTGCAACTGAGTGCTCCACAGTTGTAAGGCGGCCCGCGGGTTGCTTGCAACCGTGCTGTTGGCTTGCTGGGGCTCACCATCAACACACTGCTGAACTGCACTAGGGCCCTCAAAAAAAGGCGCCTGAATGAGCAACTGCTTGTTGGGATTGATGTAAAGCACAGCCCCGCAGAGCTGCGACAACACCCAGCGAAGCCCCAGCCACTGCGCCAAACAATTGCTTTGGTAGGGGTTTAAACAGAGTTCGACCATGGGCTGGTGTTGGCCGCCAACCTTAGATTGGTACAGGGTGGCAATGCCGATGTCGAGAACGGCGAGCTCAGCCAGTACTTGTGAGCGTGCAGGGAGTTGCATGGCGAGCAACTAAGGGCTTGGCACCGCAAACGCCGCGGTGTCTTTGGTGACTTGGGCAGCCAGAGGCATGGCTGAACCAGCAGGCACTTGG
The DNA here is from genome assembly GCF_964228395.1 of Limnobacter sp. Classification (GTDB taxonomy): domain Bacteria; phylum Pseudomonadota; class Gammaproteobacteria; order Burkholderiales; family Burkholderiaceae_B; genus Limnobacter. The sequence goes on along the minus strand of NZ_CAXQZX010000053.1, from coordinate 7,706 downwards.
CCGCTGAGCATACGCAAGGGCTGGGCAGCCAATTGCGATTTAATTTGTAAGAACAAATTGCGAGGGGCAAGTGCGGCTGTGGCGCCTGCAGCAGAGTTGGAGACGGCCCCAGATGGCTGGATGGGTGTACTCATGATGGATAAACCTCAAATGTCTTTTATTTGAGTGGTAATTTGCGAGGTTTGGTTCAATTTGACTTCTTGTTCGCTTCGCTTTAATCGGTAATACAAGGAGTGCAGAGGGATGCCAAGCAAAGTACTGGCCGTTTTTGCGCAACCCTTGCAATTGGCCAAGGTTTGGTGAATCACCGCCCGCTCAAAGGCCATCACCCGCTGTGGCAGTGTCAAGCCCAAGCGGGCTGGCTCACCCAGGTCACCCAAGCCAAGCCCTGGAGTTTGCAGACCCATCACATGGCGCTGAGCCACGGCTTGCAGTTCGCGTACATTGCCAGGCCACGGAAAGCTTAGCAGCACATCACAGTCTTCTTGGCTTAGCTGGGGCAATGGCAGTTTGAAGGTTGAACTTGCATGCTGCATAAAGTAACGGTAGAGCGGAATGATGTCTTCCAAGCGCTCATGCAAACAAGGCAAATTCAGTTGTGTCACACTCAAGCGGTAGTGCAAGTCCTCCCGAAAACGCCCCTGTTCAACCAGGCTTTTAAAGCTGGCCTTTGTAGAAGCAATCACCCTTACATTGACTGTGTAAAAACTGTTGCCACCAAGGCGGGCCGCACCCCTGTATTGCAAAGCGGTGAGCAACTTGGCCTGGCAAGCCAGCGAGAGGCTGTCGATTTCATCCAGGTAAAGCGTGCCCTCGTGCGCCAACTCAAGCTTGCCCACTCTGCTTTTTTGGGCCCCCGTGTAAGCGCCGGCCTCGGCACCAAACAACTCTGCTTCAAATAATTGTTCAGGCAAGGCCGCACAGTTCACATGGACAAACTGACCTTTTAAACCTGAATGCTCATGTAACCAGCGCGCTGCTGTGTCTTTGCCTGCACCGGTGGGGCCCAGCAGCACGGTGTCCACCGGCAGATGCTTGAGCTTGTTTAGTTGCAACACGGCCTGTTGCATGGGAGGACTTTTGCAAAACGCCTCACCAAAGGGGTTGTGGGCGTGTGGTTTGCAAGCTGGGGTGGGCTCAAAACTCAAGGGCTGGGTGCGCATCAAGCGCTCCAGGATTTGGGTCGCCGACAGGGGATCTGGCGGTACAACCATGGATGCAAAAATTGGGACATCGTGATACACATAAGCCTGCCAAGGCTTATCGATAAAACGAATGATGTGATGTTCAGGCTTCAGATTGCTCGACTTGAACGACGCAATCAGCTTTGCCAAGTCCTCCAGCGAATGATCCACCAACACCCAATGGCCCGCACTCGGACCACACTGTACCAAGGCATCGAGGGCCAACTCTCGCAGGTTTGCTTGCATCAACAAGGCGGCCGCGCGCAGGCGGCTTTTCAGGTCGGGGGATTGAATGCACAGGGTGATTTGATGCATGGCGTGAGTGGGTCCTGTCCTGGTACACAATGGCATGGCAACACACACCATTGTGCGGGCCCCACGACCCATCGCATTCACCAATCCGTGTTAGTTCTGCGTGGGGTAAGACACGTCCACCCGCAGCATGTCGCGTGCGCGTGAGAGGCGAGAGCGCACGGTTCCGATCGGCAAATCAAGCTCTTGGGCTGCGTCCTGGTAGGTTAAGCCCTCAAGCAACACGAGTTGAACCACATGCTGCATTTTGCAGGGCAACTGCTCAATGGCCCGGCGCAGGCTGTTAATTCTCTCTTGTTGCATCAATTGTTCTTCGGGCTCGCAGCTGGAGTCGGCCGGAATGGCCATCAATTGGTCTTCATACTCCTCTTCCACAAAGCGATGGCTGTTATCGCGAAACCGGAAGTTCTTGACCAAGTTCAATGCAATCCCGAAAAGCCAGGTTTCTGGGCGTGAATCGCCCCGAAATTTGTGCCAGCAACGAAATGCAGCCAAATGGGTTTGTTGTACGAGGTCATCCACATGCTCTTCGCGGCGAAGGTGTTTGCGAATGAAGTGGGTAAGGCGCGACTGCTGGCTACGCAGCAACTGATCCAAAGCCTCCAGTTGGTCTTTGCTGAGCACTGGCACACCGGCCTCAAGATCCATGTCAAAAGAAACGTTGCTGTGCTGGGGAGCAGGTGCATTCATGGCGGAACCTCTTGAAAAGTTGGCTTGTGCCTGTATGGTTTGCAGCAGCCGTGCCATGCCACCCGATTTTCTAGTTGTCTGTTTTTATGTGATTTTTTTTGATTAACCCGTGCTAGCTTTTACAAATTTTGTAAATGCCGTTGCCGCAGCCTACGGAATTTTTATGAACAGGCCACCCGGGTGAGCTGCCCGCAAAGCAGCCATCGGTGTAAAATGCCGCCAACCCGCCGTAGTTCAATGGATAGAACGAGCGCCTCCTAAGCGCTAGATACAGGTTCGATTCCTGTCGGGGGGACCAAAAAAAAGCCCCTCATTGCGAGGGGCTTTTTGCATCCAACACCAAAGCAATCAAATTGACTGCTCGGTGACAATGCGCCAACGACCGCCTTCCTTGGCAAGACGCAAAGTTTTGCGGACGTTGTCAGAGTAGCTATCGGCCTTGTAGAACTGGTCAAACTCCACCGTGGCGGTGTCGCCATTGACCTGCACATTCAAATTGCTGGTCTCTACTTCAATGTTTTTCTTGCCAGCAATGCGTGCACGGCGCTGACTCTCCCACTCTGAACGGCTCAGTTGCCCGGGCAGCTCAAAATTCTGGGAATAGAAGCTCAGGTAGCCCTCCACATCCCTGGCGCTCCAGGCAGCCGCCCAGTTGCTGACCATCTCGGTGACCTCGGTTTGGGCCACTGCAGCGTCTGAGGGGGCAGGAGGAGCAACAGGGGCTGCCACAACTGGGGCAGACGCAGCTTCTCCACCCGCAGATGGAGCGGACGCCTCGGTGCCCAGCACATCGGCAGCCTCTTGAGGCAGCAGCTCATCTGCGGGGGGCAGATCGGGTTCTGCCACTGGCGCGGGTGGCGGGGCCTTGGGTGCGGCTGGGGTTTGATCCAGCACTGCAGGGCGCAGGGCATCCAGGCCCAAGAAGTGGCTGACTGGTTGGAGCTTGTCTGCATTGTTAATCATGGCCTGACCACCGTAGGTGACAATCACAAGGCCGATGAACAAGGTGTAAACCGGTAACACCCAACGCTCGTAGCGATAGTAGAAGGGACGGTGTTTGGTCTCTTCGGCAGCTTTGTCCATTTCGGCTTCACCCACCACCTGCCTTGCAAGCAATTGGTTGAGCGCAACCGGCGGAGACAGATAACCCAACTCGAAAGCGGTGATCACGATCATCCAGAAGTGCACTGGGTGGATGCCATTGCTGTATGCAATTGGCGCCACAGTGGCCGACACCAGAATAACCGCGCCGAAAGGATCCATCACCATGCCGATGAAAATCATCATGAACATGAAGATGGTGAGCGCTGTCCAGATGCTGCCCATGTCGGCAGGCACTGCACTCATCAAGCCCGAACGCTCGATCATGCCACCCACACTAATGGACAATGCCATCAACATAATCAGTGCACCAATGTGACCAATGGTCTCGGTGGTTGCCGCACGAACGGCATATTCAAGGCCCTGGTTCTGCTTTTTCTCAGCGGGCGTGTCGCCACCCACCTTGGTGGGACCACCGCGCAGCTTGTCAAAGATGATCACGAACAACATGATCACAGGCAACATCACAGGTGCGGTGAATTCGTCAAGCTTGGTGTCAAGCAGATACTCGTAACCAAACACAACCAGCAACATGATCAAAATGTAAGGCGACACGGGCACCAAGGCGCGCAAAGACTGCGGCAGTGCGTCTTTGGCTTTGGCCCGCTCGGTGACCCGACCTTCGGCCTTCAGTAGCGCGATGATCATGAAAATGGTTGAGGTGAGGATGAACACAAACAGACCCCAACCATACAGCTCGCTGGTGGTGACCTCTTTGTTCAACGCTGCAATCACCACAATGAGCAAACAGGGGCGCAACACCACACCCAGCGAACCCGACATGGCAGTGGCGGCCAGCGCAAAGTGACGGCGGGCACCCACGGCCAAGACCTCACGATACACAATGGCACCGGCGGCAATCACGAACACGCCAGATGCACCGGTGTAAGCTGTGGGCACAGCGGCGGCCAACAACACAATCCAAGTGAAGACCTCGGGTGGCAACTTCCACGGACGCAAAATATCCATGAACAAAGACACCATGCGTGTTTGCTTGAGCAACATACCGGCCCACAGATACAAGGCCAAATTCAGGAAGATACTGGACAGCTCTGTGATTTGACCGAAGTAAATGGCCAAGCCCGCCAGGTAATCGTCCATGAAAAAGTTGATGCCGGCATTCAAAGCCATGAATGCATACAGCGGGATGCTCAACAATCCCAGGCCGTAACTACCCCCCTCTTCTGCATGCTCCGGTATTTTGAGCACATCGCGAAGGCTGATGTACGACAAGCCAGCAAACAAAGCGATGGCGATGATGTTAATTAAGGGGTTTTCGACCGCCACACCCGAGTCATATTGCAGCTTTAAGTAATAAGCGCTGGAAATGGTCATCAACAGGTTGGCACCCAGCATGGCCAGCGAGTACACCTGGAAATCTTTTTTGTAGCGCGGTGGTCGCAAGCTGATGTGGTGGTAACTTAGCGTGGTGGTCACGGCCGCAATGGCCACCATGATCAGCAAAATCAGGGGTCGGTTTTCTGTGCCAAACTTAAAAATGCCAAAGAAGCCGGTTTCAATTTCCCGGAACATCTTCACCTCAGGGGTGATGGCACCACTCACGCGCTCGTACAAATCGTAGCGGTCTTGGCATTGATCGCGTGCCGCTTCCAGCGACATGCGAATTTCGTTGGGGTCGATGGCGGTGTCGCCAAACAGCAGATCCAGGTCAGACTTCGGTGCGCTTTCAGCGTCGGCCACCTGCTTGGCCACCAAGGCATCGATATCAGGGTTTGGATCACAGCTTGGCTTTTCGGGGTCGGCCCGCAGCAAAAAATATTGAATTTGATTTTGGGGGTCGCCGAACATGCGCTCGCCCAAGCGCAGCAACTGGCCATGCACCATTTCGCCAGTGCCGATGATGAGCGTCAGCAGGAGCAATGAGAAAATTGGAAGGCTGGAAAGCCACTCCGAGGGAGAACGGCCAACCCATTTTTTACCGGAGGCACTCTGCATGATGGATCCTTTTCAGCGCGCATTTAATGCGCTGGATTTCGAATATAGGCAATACGAGTAATAAAAAGGGGCCAAACAAGGGCCCCTGCACTGCAAGGAAGGAATGGCTGCCGGGGCTCACCATTCCTTGTGACTCACAGTTCAGTCTTGGTGGCGCACTCGGAGTCGGCGCGGTTCACGCCACAACGAATTTGCTTCATGATGTTCAAGGCCTTGGGGTCGTAAGAACCAGCCTTGGCCAGATCCACGCGAGACTCACGCAACAAAATGGTGTATTTCACAGCGTCAGCGGCTGGAATGTCCATCCATGCGCCAGCAGGAATGCCCTTTTCAGCATTCTTGATGATCTGCATGCCCGCGGGGTACTTTTTGGCCCAGTAATCACGAGACTTCTGTGCAAAACCCTCTGGGAACTTCGATTTGTTCACAATCACCTGGTAGGTCAGCAACGCAACCGGGAAGCGAACAATCGCGCCCTTGTCGCCCAAGCCTTTGTACAGTTCCAGCGGCTTATAAGCTGCGGCTGGAGCGGCGATGATGTCAACAGATCCGTTGTTGAACTTGGCGCCAAAGTTGGAAATGTCTGCAGACACAGGCGACGCGCCCACTTTGGAGATCATTTGTTTTTGGGCAGAATCGTAGTCAAAAGACGCAATCTTTTTACCGGCCAGCTTTTCAACTGAGTTGATATCGCGGCTCTTGACGTACAAATAAGCGGCACCGAATGGGAAAATGCCAGCCACCTGGAAGTTACCTTGGGTCATCAAATCGTTGGCTTTTTCAGTGGCAAACAACTGGATGGTGCGCTTAACCACTTCGTAGCTCAGCTCCATGTCGACCTTGCCGTCTTTCACCACAGAGGCAGCGCCCAAAGCGTCGATCGAGCCGGCAATGGTGTTGTACGCACGGGTGCGGAAAGACGTGGCCACCAGCATGTCGCACTGGCCGGTCTTGAAGTTTTCAGACGCAATTTTTTCGTCGGTGAAGGCTTCAAGTTCCAAGTCTGCGCCCATCCCTTTGGCAGCCAACACATAGTCTTTGCTGAGGTTGAACACATCGCCACCGGCGCCAAGAATGTCGAATACACACACTTTTTGCTTGGCAAGTGCTGGGCTGGCCGAGGCCATGAGGGCCAAGCCGAGTGAAGCGGTAATGGCTTTGAGTTTGAAGGTCATAGAGTTAGTCTCCCAATTGTGGTTCAAGCGGTGGTTGGCGTAAGGCTAGAGAGGCCAGGCCAACCGCTGTTTTGCTGTCTTGCTGAAATTATTTCAACAAGTCGTCCACGTTCATGCCTTCAGGCATCGCGGCTTCTTCATCCCAGTATTTGCCCATGCTGCCGATCGGGGTACGGGTACCCTGATTTTCAGTCCAGTAACGGTCTGACAAGTTCAGCATCACAGCGGCAGAAATGCCCTCAACCAAAGCATATTGTTCGCTGGGTTTGTAATCTTTAACGTTGGCAAAGCGCTTGGTGGCGTCGCGGAAACGGGTGGTGTCGCCCACGGCCAATGCGGACAGGCCGTACATCACGTGCGAAAGCCGCACGCCTTGGCGCTCGCCGATCAGCATTGAAAGACGGAAGGTTCCCCACACGTCTTTGCCTTCTGAGGCACCAGGCAGAATGCTCCACACCACGGCGCGGGCTGCATTGGGTGCACCCCACCATTTGGCGTTTGAAATGCAAGTGAGCGCTCGCTCGGATTTGGGTGCAATATCGGTTGGCACGCCCACCATTTGCTGAGAGGCAATGTCATTCACCACGGCTTGCAAACCAGCCACGGTGCCCAACAAGTAAACCAATTCATCAAAATCACGCTCAAACTCGGGGCATCCTTCGCCATATTCAAAGCTGTATTTTTCTTGCAGCTTGTCGCGCATCATCTGGAATGCCTGCAACTGGCGGCGAGCGGTGGTTTCAAGCAGGCGTTTCTGCAAAATACGCGCGTCCTGGGCCTCGGTGATTCGATCCTCTTTGGCAGCGCGCAGGTAACGCAATTCGGCTTCCACGGCACGTTGCTCTGCGCAAGCGGCCGAAGACACCAGCAACAATGATTCAAGCAAGCGGGGGTCGCCATGGAAAGCGCGTGTGCCACCAGAAATCAGAGGGAAGTTGCCGGTGGCAAAGCGGCAGGCCATGTCGACATCTTCAATTTCAAGCTGGGGGGGAATAATGCGGCGTTCAATCAGGTTAATTGCAAGGTTGGTCGCCCCCCGTTCAATGCTTGCACAGCCCGCGGCAAAAGCCGACAGTACAAACACTCCAGACAGGGCGGCAGAACGCCACAAGCCAGCTTTGGTCATTGATGTCTCCGTAGAATTATTCTTTTATACCTTGTGTAGTCAATTTTTGGATTTGACTGGCGAGTAACAAGGAATTTGCTTATTAAACCATGAAAAATTTGGCCATCCAAGGCACTGTAAACACTTGTAAATAGTAGGCACATTCTAGTTTAAATTTTTTAA
>NZ_CAXQZX010000052.1:0-10012 GCF_964228395.1 Limnobacter sp. | reverse complement strand
AGTAATTTATAAAATGCGGAGCCACGGTTTCTACGCGCAAAACCCAGGCCAGTGGCAAACCCAACGGGGTTTCTTGTTGCAACGCGGGCCCCATGTAATCAAACAGGTTGCCCAACCACAACCCTGTGCTAAAAGTTGGGTTTTGCGGCGGCAAAATGCTGAGCAGCCATAGGCTGAGCAAACCCATGCCTAGCCACGCGCGGTCGATCAGCCAGGTTTCAAGGCTGCGGTTCACGGTGGGCACCAAGGTGCGTCGCCTTGTAAAAAAACTACCCAGGGCAACGCCCAGCGCGGCGCCCACGGTGTTGGTGAGCAGGTCCATCTTGGAAGGTACGCGGCTGGGCAAAAAAGTTTGCATGGATTCCAGTGCCAAAGACAAAGCCGCACAGCCCAGCACCACCGCGAGTTTGTCGAGTGTGCGCGGCTGCCTGTTTAGACCCAACAACATCAACAAGCCCAGCGGCACATAGCCCAAAATATTCAAAAAAATATCGGTCCACAGCACCGTTTGGTGCACAGGGATCCAGGGTCCGGTTAAAAATTCCAGCGCGCCGATGCCAATGTGCCGCCAGTCGGTGTACGGAAAGAGGCTCAGATGCACCACAAGGCAGCCGTATAGGCAGGCAAACATCAGAATCCCGGTGTAGGGCGTTCTTTTCACCAGTGCGGCGTGAATGGGTTGCATGGGCTTTGGGGCGTGGCTTGGTTTTAGATTGTGCTGGAAGGGTAATATGGCGCTAACATCGAGAGTCAATGTACCCAACCCGATTGATGGTAACCCAAGCCAACGTGAATTGGATCGAACTCGACACAGTCGATTCCACCAACACTTATGTGATCAACGCATGCCAGGCAGGTGCCGTGGACACGCCGCTGGTGGTGCTTGCCCACGAGCAAACCGCTGGGCGTGGCCGTGCCGGGCGAGCGTGGCAGGCTCAGCCTGGTGCCAGTTTGTGCATGTCCCTGGGGCTTGTCGTCCCCGGGGCGCTGCCCACTGCATTGCCTTTGGCCATTGGGGTGGCTGTGGCCAACGCCCTGCGTGCGCAGGGGGCGGAGGTTCAAATCAAATGGCCCAACGATTTGTTGATCAACAGCAGCAAGCTCGGTGGGTTGCTCTGCGAATCTTTTCAGGCCCAAGGCCAAACCCACATTGTGGTGGGGCTGGGCATCAACCTCAACCCCATGGCGCTGGAACTGAACGCTTTTGCCCTGCCATGCGCTTTTTTGCACGCGCAGCCCGGCGTGCAGGTTCGGTCGCCCAAGGCTTGGGCTGAATATTTGCTGCCCGCCATGCTCAATGCTGTGCAGGCAAGCGCTCAGGGAGCACTTCAGGCCACCTTGGTCAGCTTCTCTCACTTGGACGCTTGGTACAAAAAGCCGCTTCAAGTGCAAGATGGAGGTCGGGTGCTCATGCAGGGCATCGGCATGGGCGTGAATCAAGAGGGCGCGTATTTGCTCGATACCGAGGCGGGTTTGAAAGCCGTGCATGCGGGAGATCTGTCTTTGCGGGAGCGGGCATGAGCGCTTCGTCCCAACTGCTGTGCATTGATGCTGGCAACACCATGGTCAAATTGTTGGCTTGTGGGGCTCACCAATGGCCCGACTGGCAGGCCCCAGACCTACCAGTGCAGCACGTGCCCAGCCAGCATTGGGCCACACCCGAGCATGCCATGGCCCACTTGTGTGCGGCATTGCCCAGTGCCGATACCCAAGCCACCCCACCGCAGGTGCTTTTGTGTAGCGTGTTGGGGCAAGCCTTTGGCGCCACCCTGGCCCAGGCATGTGCCCAACTGGGGTGGCCGTTGAACACGCTTGTGGTGCAGCCAGGCCCCACCTTGGGCACCCGCTATTGCCCCGCCTCCCAATTGGGCCTGGACCGCTGGGCGGCCTGCCTGGCCGTGGCCAGTTTCACTTCCAGCCCGGTGAACCTGGTGCTTAGTTTCGGTACCGCCACCACACTGGACGCTGTGGTGCGTGCCGATTTGCTGCCCCAGCCAGAAGAGTCAACACCAGGCAGTGCATGGGTGCATTGGGGTGGCTATATCGTGCCCGGTGTGAGCATCATGTTAAACAGCCTGGCCAGCGCCACTGCCCAGTTGCCACAGGTTGATGTGGCCTGGTCCCAATGGCCCACCAACACGGCCGATGCGATTGGTGCGGGCGTGGCGCGCATGCAGTTGGGCATGGTTTTACAAACTTTGGGCGATCTGCGTCGTCAGTGGAGCCAGTACACCCCCATGGTGTGGTGCGCTGGTGGGCATGCTCACCATGTGTTGCCCGGTTTGCAAGACGCGGGTGTGCCGGTGGAAATGCTGCCCCATGCGGTGCTGCGCGGGGTGTTGTTTAACCATCGGGCCACGCAGGAGGGGGTGTCGTGACGCTTTGGCGACTTGCTTTGGCCGCGCTTGTGGTGCTCAACCTCGCCCTCTTGGCCTACCAAAGCTTGGGGCCCTCACCCCAGGAAAAGCGGATGCTCGAGCCAGGCTTCCGCGCAGATTGGGTAGAGGTTCAGCGCCCTTGGCTAGAGCCTGCTGCCACGGCACAGGCCTTGGTCGCTTCATCGGTTGCGCCCAAAATCGATCTTCAGGCTGGTCAGGCTCAGTTGGAGCTTGCCATTGAGAATGCCAGCAATGGCTCACTGGGTAATCGACCTGTCGATCTGGAGTGTCGCCTGTGGGGCCCATTTTTGCCTGGTGATCAAGTTCGCATTGAGGAGGCCTTAAAGCCGTGGGGCGGGCAAGTCACGCGCACCGAGCGGCAAGTGCCAGTGGGTTATGTGGTCTATCTCCCCAAAGCAGCGGTGGATTCAGGGCAAGGCATGGGCCAGTTGGCCGGCAAGGGCATCACTGACGCCTTTTACATGAACACCCCAGGCCCCATGCAGGGCACCATTTCTTTGGGGCTCTTCCGCGAAAAACTACGTGCCGTCCAGCACCGCAACGAGTTGCTGGCCAAAGGGGTGGAAGGTGTGGACATTCGCGAGCGCTTGGGGCCTGTGCGGGTGTATTTCGAATTGCGGGGCTCACCAGCCCAGGCGGCTGAGCTTCAGCAAATTTACGCGCTCAATGCCAAGGCCGAATTGGTGAATTGCCCGGCCAGCCAAACTCCGTCATAGCTTGCCGCTGTGGTCATGTCTTAAAAACACATGGTTCAAAGCCGTGCCCTCCAGGTCGACCCCCTTGGACCAGGCCAATACCTTGAATTCCTGCCCCATGTGGGCTTCGCTGAGCAGGGTGTTTACGGCTTGCCGTTGCGGTCCACCGCGAACGGGATCGTTCCAGTCGGTCGTTAAAGCTGCCCGGTCCAGAAGGCCGTGCGCCATCAAAAATTCACCTTGGGTGGTGTAGCCCTCCAATTGACCCTCGCAACTGCACAGGGCTTGGTAAACCGCCGAAAAATCGACGTGCGCTGTCAGGTCCTGTTCACCCACGTGGTTTAAAAAATCATCGTGGGCGATGTGACGCAATGTCGCTCGCAGCGTGCCTTGGTGGCGGTGCGCGGCGTAGTAATGGTCCGCATCGTGCCCATAGTCAATCATCAAAGCCAAGCCATACAGGCGTTCGGTCAGTGTGCGAACCAAGGCGGGTGCCTGTTCATTGAATTCAGACACATACCCCTCGGGCCAGGGCCCGTGGGCAAGCTGCAAGGCATTCACCCGGTCAGTAAAAGCCGGGTCGGCCGCATGCCAACGCAGGGCGAGGTGGTCGCCGTCCAGGCCTACCCATGCTTCATCAACGCCGCTGCTGTACCAGCGAAACCTGCGCACGGGTGTGGCATCCAGCACTTCATTGCCAATCAACAATCCTTCAATGCGGGGGGGCAGAGCGCTCAGCCAAGTCACTTTGTTCAGTAGCGCGGGCGGAAGTTGTTTGCTCATGCGCTCGCGCTGGGCATGTTGCAAGCCGCCGCTCACTTCAACAATTTGGTAAGCCTGTAGTACGTGGCCAATTTCAAGCAGCACATCGCAGGCCAGTTGACCCGACCCGGCTCCAAATTCGGTCACCACGGGGGGGCAGCGGGGTAGGACGCTGGCCAAAGCCCCGCCCAGGGTTTGGCCAAACAGGGGGCTCAGCTCTGGAGCGGTCACAAAATCGCCCGCGGCTCCAAAAATACCTTGCCCCCGGGCGTAGTAGCCATGCTGTGGGTGGTATAGCGCAAAGTGCATGAACGCATCAAAGCGCATGGGGGCTTCAAAATTGGACAGCATGGCGGGGGTGTGGTTTACAATAGTGGGTTGTTCTTTTAAAAATCAATGCGTTGTTGAATCTCAACTTGCGCTGAAGGCATTTTAACCCATGGCAGTTCATCCTCCGCAATTTGCACTGGTCACCGGCGGCGCCAAGCGTCTGGGGCGAGCCATTGCCCTGGAATTGGCGCGGGCTGGATGGTCGATCGTGCTGCACTGTCGCCAATCACGGGCCGAGGCCGATCAAACCTCGGCAGACATTCGCGCTCTTGGCGTGCAGTGTGTGGTGCACCAAGCCGATTTGGAAGATCCTGCGCAGGTGGATGCCCTGTTCGATGCTGCCCAGGTCGCAGGGCCCGTTCGTTGTGTGGTTAACAATGCCTCGTTGTTTGAGTTCGATGCCGGCCACAATTTTAGCTACGCATTGTTTGAGCGGCACATGGCCAGCAATTTGGCTGCGCCTATCGCGCTCACCCGGCGCCTGCATGCGCATATTCCACAGGGGCAGCAGGGCGTGGTGGTCAATTTGCTCGATCAAAAACTGCACAACCTGAACCCCGACTTTTTAAGTTACACGCTCAGCAAAGCCGGGCTGCAAACGGCCACCACCATGTTGGCCATGGAGTTGGCGCCTCGCTTACGGGTGGTGGGGGTGGCCCCGGGGCTCACCATGATCTCGCACTTGCAAACCCCAGAGCAGTTTGAGCAAACCCATCGCATCTCGCCACTTAACCGGTCCAGCGAGCCCCAAGACATTGCACAAGCCGTGCTGTTTGCCGTTCAAAGCAAGGCAATCACCGGCACAACCCTCGTGGTTGATGGTGGGCAGCATTTGGTGCCCATGTCCCGCGACTTCAGCATGATGAAACCATGACAGACTGGTTCTTTGACCCCCGCCTGGCCGATTGCCGTCGCGTGTTTATTCGTGACTTTGATGTGTCGGCTGCCATCGGCGTATTTCCCCAAGAATTGGGGCGCACCCAAGCGGTGCGAATCAACATCGATTTTTGGGTGAAATGCGCTGCCACGCCCTCAGACCGCGACACCCTGGCCGATGTGGTGGATTACGATTTTGTTCGCCCGGGCATTCACCGTTTAATCCAGGCCGGGCACATTGGCCTGCTTGAGACTTTGGTCGATAAAACGCTCGACTTGGTGCTGGAGCACCCCAAGGTGATTGCCGCTCGCGTGCGTGCAGAAAAATCCGAGGTCTACCCCGATTGCGAATCCGCCGGCGTTGAAGTGTTTCGTTTCAAGCCAGCCCAGTAATGCCCCTTTAACACCAGAGTGCCGCCATGACGCAGTTTGCAGAACAACCCATCACCCTGTTCCCCACCCGGGCCGAGCAAAAGGAGGCTTACGAAGCCCACATGCTGGAAAAGCGCCTCACCAAGCAGGTGGGACAGGCCATCGCCGACTTCAACATGATCGAAGAGGGTGACAAAGTGATGGTGTGTGTCAGTGGTGGCAAGGACAGCTACGGTTTGCTGAAGGTGCTCATGCTGATGCGCGAACGCGCACCCATCCATTTTGACTTGGTGGCCGTCAACCTCGATCAAAAACAGCCTGGCTTTCCCGAGGAGGTGTTGCCCACTTACTTGCGCTCCATCAATGTGCCGTTTCACATCGAAGAGCAAGACACCTACAGCATCGTCAAGCGTGTCATTCCCGAGGGCAAAACCACCTGTTCCTTGTGTTCGCGCCTGCGGCGCGGCATTTTGTACCGCGTGGCCAAAGAGTTGGGCTGCAATAAAATTGCACTGGGGCACCACAAAGACGATATTTTGCAAACCCTGCTACTGAATCTGTTTTATGGCGGGCGCATCAAGGGCATGCCGCCCAAGCTGGTCAGCGACAATGGTGAGCACACTGTGATCCGCCCGTTGGCGTATTGCCGCGAGCGCGACTTGGCTCGCTACGCCGAGGAGCAGCAATTCCCGATCATTCCCTGCAATTTGTGCGGTAGCCAAGAAAACTTAAAGCGCAAAGAAATGGCCCAGCTGTTGGCCCAATGGGAAAAGCACAACCCCCGATGGATCGCCAACCTGTTTACTTCGCTTTCCACGGTGGTGCCCTCGCATCTTATGGATCGCAAGTTGTTTCCCTTTGAAACCATCAAGCCTGGCGACCCCAAGCCGCAATATGGCATGCAAGGCGACACCGCCTTCGATTCAGAAGACGAGTGCTAGGTCAAAAACAGCTTGTAAGCGGGGTTGGTGGTTTCGTTCACTGCTGGGTAGCCCAGTTGGCATACAAACTTTTCAAACTCGGCCTGGTCTGCTGGCGGCACCTGAATACCCACCAGAATTCGACCGTAATCCGCCCCGTGATTGCGGTAATGGAAAAGGCTGATGTTCCAGCCCGGGTTCAAGGCGGTTAAAAACTTGGTGAGTGCGCCGGGTCGTTCAGGAAATTCAAATCGATACACAAGCTCGTGCTCAGCCAGGCCCGACCGTCCGCCCACCATGTGGCGCAAATGCAGTTTGGCCAGTTCGTCGTCGGTCAGGTTCAGCGCATCAAACCCTGCCTGCTCAAACCGCTGTTGCAGTTCGTCGGCGTGGGCGCGGGTGCCGATCTGGATGCCCACAAAAATATTGGCCTTGGCCGAATCGGACATTCTGTAGTTGAACTCGGTCACATTCGTGGGGCCCAGAAGCTCGCAAAAGCGGCGGAAGCTGCCGCGCTCTTCTGGAATCGTCACCGCAAACACGGCCTCGCGCTGCTCGCCCACCTCGGCCCGCTCGGCCACAAAGCGCAGGCGGTCAAAATTCATGTTGGCCCCGCAAGAAATGGCCACCAGGGTTTGATTTTGCAGGCCTTGGGCCTGCGCGTATTGTTTAAGACCGGCCACAGCCAAAGCGCCAGCGGGTTCCAAAATGCTGCGCGTGTCTTGGAACACGTCCTTAATGGCCGCGCATGCTTCATCGGTGGTCACGCGAACCACGCCATCCAGGTAAGCTTCGCAAAGGCGGAAAGTCTCTTCTCCGACAAGCTTCACGGCAGTGCCGTCTGAAAACAAACCCACCTCGTTCAAGGTGACTCGCTGGTGCGCTTCCAGGCTCTTCGCCATGGCGTCAGAGTCCACGGTTTGCACCCCGATCACCAAAATGTCTGGGCGCAGTTGTTTCACATACGCGCCCACGCCAGCGGCCAAGCCGCCTCCGCCAATGGCCACAAAAATGGCGTGGATTGGGCCTTGGTGCTGCCGCAAAATTTCCATGCCCACTGTGCCTTGGCCGGCAATTACATCTGGGTCGTCAAACGGGTGTACAAAGGTCAGCCCGCGTTGCTGGGCCAATTCATTGGCATGGCCGGCGGAGTCGCTGTAGCTTTCCCCATGAAGCACCACCTCTACCCAGTCGCCCCCAAATCGTTTGACAGCATCAACTTTAACGGCTGGGGTGGTCACGGGCATCACGATCACAGCAGGGCAATTCAAGCGTGCTGCCGACAAGGCCACGCCTTGCGCGTGGTTGCCCGCAGAGGCGGCAATCACACCGCGCTCCAGTTGCAGAGGCGAGAGGTGGGCCATTTTGTTGTAGGCGCCCCTTAATTTGAAGCTGAACACCTTCTGCATGTCTTCGCGCTTAAGCAGCACATGGTTGCCAGTGCGCACCGACAAGGCGTGGGCCCGCTCCAGTGGGGTTTCAATGGCCACATCGTAAACTTTTGCGTTCAATATGCGTTTTAAGTAGTCCAGACCCACGGCAAACCCTTTCGTTTCATTCAATTGGCTTGGCCAGGCGGTTTGCCCGGCCAGAGCGACACTTTAACCCATGGCGGCAATCCGAACAGCGCCCGGGCGTGCGAAGGCCTCAACTGCCCGTGGGCTTGGGGCATAATTTAGGTCGAAATCGATTCTTATTCATAGGTTTTTATCTCCCATGGCCAAATCCAAACCAAAATCCAAACCTCGCGCCAGCTTGGGCAACACCATTCCGGCCTTTGTATTTGGCATGGTGTTTGGTCTCCTGATTGCGCTGGGCGTGGCTTTGTTTGTCAGCAAAGCCCAGCTGCCGTTTTCTGGGGCCAGCACCCAAGGCGCTGAGCCCAACGTGTCGCCAGGCCCCGGCAACGGTATTCCAGACCCCAATGGGTCTATTTATGGCAAAGCCAATGTGAACCAAGGGCAGGTGGTGACGGTCAATCCTTCCGAAGCTTCGGGTGGGGCGTCTGTTGAAGCCCCCGCTCAAATTGAGCCGGTGGCTCGCACGGTGTATTTTTTGCAGTTGGGCAGCTTTCGCAATCGGGAGGACGCCGAGCAGCTTCGTGCGCAACTCGCTTTTGTGGGCACCGAATCCGAAATCGCTGTTGGCGAGGTCAACGGCAATGTGGTCAATCGCGTTCGGGTGGGCCCATTTGACAGCGCCAACGAGGCCTATCAGGCCCGCATCCCGCTAACCAAGGGTGGTTTTGAAGCCACCGTTGTCAAGGAGTAAGCATGAAACGTCGACAACTCATTCAGGCCGGTCTGGCGGCCACGGTCATTCAAGTGGCTGGTCTGCCGCTGGCGCAAGCCCAGCAGGCGGGGGCTTTTCGCAATGCCCGCCGCGAGGTGCCGCGCAGCACACCGGGCAAAATCGACGTGGTTGAGTTCTTTTGGTATGGCTGCCCGCACTGCTACAACTTCGAGCCCAAAGTAAGCGCCTGGGCCAAAAACCTGCCCGGCGATGTGGTGTTTACCAAAGTGCCCATTGCTTTCCAAAGCCAGCGCGTCAACTTTTTGGGCCACCAAAAGCTCTACTACACGCTAGAGATCATGGGCAAGCTTGATCAGGCCCACATGAAGGTGTTTGAAGCCATGCACAAAGACAAAAAACTGCTGGCCGACGATGCGCAAATTTTCGATTTTGCTCAATCCGTGGGTCTTAACCGTGAGCAGTTTGCCAACACCTTCAAATCTTTTGGCGTGGCCAGCAAATGCACGCAAGCCACCAAGTTGTTTAATGATTACGGCGCCGATGGCGTGCCCACCTTGGGCATCGATGGCAAGTTCATCACCTCGGCCTCGATTGCCGGTTCCGAAGAAAACGCTTTACGCGTGGCCGATGCGCTCATCAAGCGGCAGCGTCAGGCTTAATTGAAC
The DNA here is from genome assembly GCF_964228395.1 of Limnobacter sp. Taxonomy (GTDB): domain Bacteria; phylum Pseudomonadota; class Gammaproteobacteria; order Burkholderiales; family Burkholderiaceae_B; genus Limnobacter. Next base: position 740 of record NZ_CAXQZX010000052.1, on the reverse strand, counting down.
TCTATGGCGTACACCGAGGGGCGCATGCGAGCACAAATGGTTCATCAGTTAAGTCGCTTGGGCGGCGCTTTTGTATTGTTGCTTGGGTTGGCCGCCTGTTCGAGCGTGCCTTTGGATACCCAGGCCCCCGCGACCACCCCCAAGCCGGTGGCTAAACGCCCTTCGCCTCCCCCGCCTGTGGTGCATCAAGACTGGGAGCCCGCTCCCCAAGGTGGGGGCTATTACCTCGATGATGGCCCAGGCGACCTTCGCCCTGCCAATTTGGGTGACCTGCCTTCTGCGGTGCCGCAGGTGGAGCCCATCGCCATCCCCAACACCCGACCCTACACCGTGATGGGGCAGAGTTTTACGCCTCAGACCTCGCTTGAGGAGCCTTACAGCCAAAAAGGCAAAGCCAGTTGGTACGGTCGAAAATTTCATGGAGCAAAAACAGCCAACGGCGAAATTTACGACATGCATCAAATGACGGCGGCGCATCCCACCTTGCCGCTGCCCAGTTATGCAAAAGTCACCAATCTGGCCAATGGCAAATCCGTCATTGTTCGGGTCAACGATCGCGGGCCTTTTTTAAGGGGCCGCATCATTGACCTCAGTTATGCGGCGGCGTTTCAGTTGGACTACATCCAGCAGGGCAGCGCTGAAGTTTTGGTGGAGAAACTCACCCCCGATGCAATCGCAGCCTGGGCCTTTCATCATGGGCCTGGTGAGCGACGCCAACGGTGGCGACGCCAAGTATGGCT
>NZ_CAXQZX010000051.1:0-33094 GCF_964228395.1 Limnobacter sp. | reverse complement strand
GGCGAATCACCTCGCCTTCCAGTGGCGCGCGCTGGTCAATCAGCATGTGCTCGGCAAAGCCTGGCACATGGGCCAATTCGTCAAATTTAACCTTGCTTAAGCGGGCCTGGCTGCTGCTCACCACCACGCCTTCGCGGGCGTGGGTCACCGCGTTGTCCATCAGGCGAGTGGTGGGCAGGCGGCCTCCCCAGCGTTGTGCAATGTCGAGCGCCTTGCTCCAGCCACCCACAGTGCCCGCGGCGGTGAGTGCGGCCAAGGGGCCTCGGTTCGGTATGGCATCAAACCCTTGCTCGGTATAAAAGCTGCGCGTGGCCTTGGCCGCTGCTTTGCCGCAAGCATCAATGCCGATGGGCGCTTGTCCCGGTTCACTCAGTAACCAAAAGCCGTCCCCCCCAATCGAGTTCATGTGCGGGTACACCACGGCAATGGTGGCGGCCGCTGCAATCATGGCTTCGGCTGCGTTGCCGCCTTCTTTTAAAACATCTCGCCCGGCCTGTGCCGCCAAGTGGTGGGGCGCTACAAATACGCCGCCCAGCGCGCGTTTGGTGTGAATCATTGTGCTTGTACTCCTAATTTTTAACTGAGTGCGCCATACAGCATGCGCACCGCGGTGATTGCCAAAAACAAGGCGAAGGCCAGCTTTAGCCGCTTGGCGGTGGTGGCGCTGGCCATGTTGGCGCCAATCGGCGCCATCCACATGGTGGCGGGCACAATCAGTGCAAATCCAATCAGGTTGATATAACCGATGGTCAATGGTGGCGTGTTTTCTGCATTCAGGCCATTGAGTAAAAACCCGATTGCCCCTGGGATGCTGATCACCATACCGATGGCCGCCGCCGTGCCCACTGCGCGGTGCATGGGCACATTAAAGCCGTTCAATATGGGCACGCTCAAGGTGCCTCCGCCGATGCCCATCAGGGTAGAAAAGCCTCCAATGAAAGTGCCAATGCCCTGCCGCCATGGGCTGCCGGGCAAGGTTTGCGCCACTGGCTTGGCGTTGCTGCGCAACACCATGTTGGCGGCCACCAGCAGGGCAATGCTGCCAAACACAATGGCCAAGCCGTCCCCGGTTACATAGCCGCTGGCCGCCGTGCCAATAAGTACTCCAACAAACAGGGGCAGCACCAGGCTTTTAAAAAGCGGCTCGTCTAAATTGCCTTTTGAGCGGTGCGCCTTGGCCGAAATAAACGAGGTGGGAATGATGGTGGCCAGCGATGTACCCACGGCCACATGCATTTTGATGGCCTCATCCACGCCCAACAATGTGAACAGGTGGTACAGCACAGGCACAATCACGATGCCACCGCCCACACCCAGCAGGCCTGCCAACAAGCCTGCCACAATCCCCGTGGCGGCGAGCGCCGCCACCAGCCCTGCCAGCCAAGGCAGGGAGTAATCGTTCAACAACTCCATGAATACTCCTTGCCCCGGTTACCAGCCAATCGCCTTGGGCAGCCAGGTGGCAATGCCCGGGAAGAAAAAGATCAGCGCCACAGCCACCGCCTGCAACACCACAAAAGGAAGCACGCCCACATAAATGTCGCGTGTGGTGACACCCGGCGGTGCCACGCCTTTGAGAAAAAACAAAGCCCAGCCAAATGGTGGCGTTAAAAACGACATTTGCAGGTTCATGGCAATCAAAATGGCCAGCCACACCATGTCGGTGCCATAGTTCATGAACACAGGCAAGAACATGGGCAAAGCGATGTAAGAAATTTCAATCCACTCCAGGAAGAAACCCAGCACAAACAGCAGCAGCATCAGGAACAAGATGGCCCCCAATTCACCACCGGGCACCCATTCAAACAGGGCATGCACCATGTCTTCACCGCCCAGTCCACGGAAAGACAATGCAAAAGGCTGGGCGCACAGCAAAATGAAGAACACCATGGCGGTGATGGTCAGCGTGCCGTGCATGCTTTCTTTCATGAGGCGCCAATTGAGTCGCCCAAAACCCGCTGCAATCAAAATGGCACCCAGCGCACCCATGGAGGCGGCTTCAGTGGGTGCAGCCACCCCACCCACAATCGAACCCAGCACGGCCACCACCAACAACACCGGGGGCAACACGTCTTTGAGCAATTTGCGGCGCAGCTCAGCGCGGTCGATGAGCGCGCGTTCATTTGCGGGAATGGCGGGCATCAATTCTGGTTTGGCCATGCCCAACAGAATGATGTAGGCCGCATAAATACCCGCCAAAGCCAGGCCAGGAATAAGCGCTGCGGCAAACAAAGTGCCCACCGATTCGCCCATGATGTCCGAGAGCAAAATAAGCACCAGGCTGGGCGGGATAATTTGCCCCAGTGTGCCCGATGCACAGATGGTGCCGCACGCCACACTGGGGGCATAGCCACGCCGCATCAGGGTGGGCAGGGTCAGCAAACCCACCGTGACCACGGTCGCACCCACAATGCCTGTGGAGGCGCCCATCAGCACACCCACCAACACAATGGCCAGGCCCATGCCGCCTTTCAGACCGCCCATGGCTTTGCCAATGGTGTCGAGCATGTCCTCGGCCACGCGGCTTTTTTCAAGCATCACACCCATGAAGACAAACAGCGGGATGGCAAGCAGTGTGTAGTTGCTTACTACGCCATACAAACGCGCAGGCATCAGGTTAAACAGCATGGGGCCAAAACCCAGGTACCCAGCCACAAAGCCCGAAACGGCCAGTGCAATGGCCACGGGTATACCAATTAGCATCAGGCCCAGAAAGCCTGCAATCATGCCCAGCACAATCCATTCGTTGCCCATCATGATGCAGCCCTCGCGGTTTGAATTTGTACAATCGCGTGAAGCAGGTTGGCCAGGGCTTGCGCCATCAGCAGCGCAAACCCCAAGGGGATGAAAGCTTTGAGCATGTATCGGTAGGGCAGGCCACCGGGGTCAGGCGAGCCTTCCATGATGTCGTAGGCCTGCAGCACATAGGGCACCGCCAGCCAGGCGATGTAAGCGGCCACTGCAAACGTGAGCAGGGCAGCAACCACATCAATGTATCCGCGGCCCAGAGGCCCGAATTTGTCGTAAATAAAGTCCACGCGAACATCGGCCTTGTGCTTCATGGCATAGGCCAGGCCAAACAAGGCGATGGGTGACACCAGGTGCCATTCCAACTCTTGCAGGGCAACCGGGCCGATGGAAAAGAAATAACGAAGAATCACGTTGGTGGCAACGAGCAACACGAGGGCAAGCACGCACAAGCGTGCAAGCCCTCCGAGCCCCTCGACAATCCACTCGAGTGCTTGGATGGCTTGCTTCATGATGAATACTGCTTACAAATTAAGGAATGGTTTTTCGCTCAAGGCTGCCCACGAAGCATGCTTGTCGCGGAAGGATGTGAACGAGGCGTACACCTTCTTGGCCAGCGGGTCGCTGTTGGCCACGGTTTGCAAGGTGTCCATGGTGGCCTCTTTCAAGCGCTTGACCACGTCGGCTGGCAGGGGCTGGGCCTTCACACCCTGGTTCTTCACCAGGTCTTCCAGCGCCTCGGCGTTCACCGATTCTGACCATGCCAGGCTGTCCATCACGCAGGCTTGTGCGGCCATTTGCACCATCATTTGCAGGTCTTTGGGCAGTTTGTCCCATGCCTTTTTGTTGATCAGCAATTCAGTCACATTGGTGGGCTCGTGCCAGCCGGTGGTGTAGTAAAACTTGGCCGCTTTGTGCAGGCCCAAACGGCGGTCCTGGAAGGGGCCCACAAACTCAGCAGCGTCAATCACACCGCGTTCAAGCGCCGGGAAAATTTCGCCACCGGGCAACAAGCGCACATTCACGCCCAGTTGGCTGTATACCTTGCCAGCCAGGCCAGGGATGCGCATTTTAAGACCATCAAAGTCTTTGACGCTCTCGATGGGTTTGCGGAACCACCCCGACATTTGTACGCCTGTGTTGCCCATGGGCATGGCCACCAAGCCAAACGGAGCGTATACCTCTTGCCACAGCTTCATGCCGTCACCGTGGTACAGCCAGGCCATCATGCCTTGGGTGTTCATGCCAAAGGGCACGGTGGTAAAAAACTGTGCGGCTGGCACTTTGCCCGCCCAAAAATAGGCGTTGGCTGCATTCATTTCCACGGTACCGGCTTGCACGGCATCAAAGCCCTCCAGGGCTGGAATCAACTCGCCTGCGGCAAAGTGTTGAATCTTCAAACGCCCGCCAGACATGGTGTCTACTTTCTTGCAAAAATCGGTGGGGCTACCGGGGCCGGTCACATAAAAGGGCGAGCCTGGGTTGTAGGCGTTGGTCATTTTCATGGTGAAGCGACCCGATTGTGCGTTTGCAACACCCGAGGTGCCCAGTGCTACTCCACCTGCGGTGGCTGCGGCAGCGCCCCGCAAAAATTGACGACGATCCAAATTGCTCATGTTGATGACTCCTGCTGCAAAACAAATGAAAGTGGGCCAATGCATGTTTGACATGGTTGGCATAGGCCTCTTTTTGCAGGATGTGTGCCAGCCTTAAAAATTAATAAACTATTGATTTTATTGAATAAACAATTTCAAGGGTAAACCCTAGGGGCTGGGGGTGTGCACACCACAATGAGGCAGGGGTTTGCACCGCTGGTTTCCATTTGTAAAGTATGGGTTTACTTTTGAAGAGCATTTGTTGCCATGCGTCGGGTCATGGTTTGCCCCTGTTTTCAAATGAACAGCGAATGGCCCGGTTTGGTGTCAAATGTATTCATGCACTGAAAATGTGGCGTTGCACCATCGTGGGGCTGGACCCATTGCTTCACAGGCGTGCGCCACCGCGGCGGTGCTTCACCCGTTTCAAGAGGTTTTTGCACTCCACCGAAATAATGTGCTCGCGGCCAAACAGGTGGGTTTGTGCAAAGGCCAGGAAGCTCTCTTGTGTGTCGGTCAGGGTGTGAATGTGCAGGCTTTGCAGGTCTGACATGATGTACAAGCTCGCCACCTCGGGCTGGGCGGCCAATTGTGCAGCCACTTCCTCAATCACATGGCTTTTCACCTTCAAGTCCACAAAGGTGGAGGTTACTTTGCCCAACTTTTCTGGATTCACCACGGCGGTAAATTGTTCAATGGTGCCTTCTTCTTGCAGGGCTTGAACCCGCGCCCGGGCGTGCGCTCGCGATATGCCAAGCTCGCGGGCAATGTCGGCATACGACATTCTGCAGTCTTTAATCAACAGGCCCAGCAGGGCGGCGTCCAGTTCGTTCATGGTGCTTCCTTGTTCAACTGCGCAGGGTGCAGCAAAACTTGTACCCGGCAGGGCATTTGCAAAGGTGTGTTTTAATAAAAGGGTTAAAAAAATTAAAACGGGAGTTTGCCCATGAGCAACGAAGTAGATCGCAACGAGCAAGAACACACCGAGCACAAGCTGACCCTGCGCAACCTGCGCCTGTCCGATTACCCCGACATCAAGCGCATCATGGAAGTGGTGTACCACAGCGCGGGGGGTGCCTTGCCCGAGGCGAAATTTCGCTCCATTTTAAAAACATTCCCCGAGGGGCAAATTTGTATTGAAGACGATGGCAAGGTGGTTGCAGCTGCTTTTGCCGTGGTGGTGGACTACGACAAGTTTGGCGACAAGCACACCTACATGGAAATTACCGGCAATGTGTATGCCACCACGCACGACCCCAAAGGCGACGTGCTGTACGGCATTGATGTGTTTGCCGACCCCGAGTACCGTGACATGCGCTTGGGGCGCCGTCTGTACGAGGCCCGCAAAGAGCTGTGCAAAAACCTCAACCTTCGCGCAATCATGGCCGGCGGTCGCATTCCGGGTTACAAAGACCACATGGCCACCATGTCGCCGCAGCAGTACATCGCTGCGGTTAAACGCAAAGACCTCTACGACCCCATCCTGACCTTCCAGTTAAGCAATGACTTCGAGGTCAAGCAGGTGCTAAAGGGCTACCTGCCCGAGGACAAAGAGTCCCAAGGCTATGCCACTTTGCTGGAGTGGTTCAACATTTACTTTGAGCCGCGCAAGCCCATGCTGTTTGGTGGACCCAAAACCACCGCCCGCCTGGGGTGTGTGCAGTGGCAAATGCGCGAATTCCACAGCGTGGAAGATGTGGTCAAGCAGGCTGAGTATTTCATCAACGCCCTTTCAGATTACCGCTGCGATGTGGCCCTGTTTCCAGAATTTTTTAACGCCCCACTGATGGGCCTTGCGGGCAATGGCAATTCCCTGGAGGCCATTCGCCACCTGGCTGGTTATACCGATCAAATTCGGGACGAGATGAGCCGCCTGGCTGTGAGCTACAACATCAACGTGGTGGCCGGTTCCATGCCGGTGATGGAAAACGGGGTGTTGTACAACGTGGCTTACTTGTGCCGTCGCGACGGCACCGTGGATTGCCAATACAAAATTCACCCCACGCCCCACGAGAAGCGCGAGTGGCTGATGGAAGGTGGCAATCAGCTGAAAGTGTTCGACACCGACTTTGGAAAGATCGGCATCCTGATTTGCTACGACTCAGAATTCCCCGAGCTGTCCCGAATTTTGTCCGACAAGGACATGCAAATTTTGCTGGTGCCATTCTGGACCGACACCAAAAACGGTTACTTGCGCGTGCGCCGTTGTGCCCAGGCCCGCGCCATTGAAAACGAATGCTATGTGGCCATCTCTGGCAGCTTTGGCAATTTGCCCAAGGTGGACAACGTGGACATTCAATATGGCCAAACCGCGGTGTTCTCGCCCTCGGATTTTTCGTTCCCGCACGATGCCATCATGGCCGAAACCACACCCAACACCGAGATGACCCTGATTGTGGATGTGGACCTCGACAAGCTCCAAACCTTGAAGAACGAAGGCTCGGTGCGAAACTTCCTGGATCGTCGACGCGACCTCTACAAAGTGGTGTGGTTAGGCGACGAATAAACCACCCAAGCGGGCCACGGCCACTGCGGTGTCTTCATTGACCGGGTGGCCGCAGTTAATGCGAAGGCAGTTTTTGTACAAACCACTGGCCGAGAACACATGCCCCGGCATGAATGCGGTTTTTTTCAGAATGGCTTTTTGAAACACATGGGCCGTATCGTTGTGGGCGGGCAACTCCACCCACAGCACAAAACCTCCTTTGGGTTGTGACACGCGGGTGCCTTCTGGGAAGTGTTTTAACACCAAGGCGCTCATGGCCATCACTTGCGTTTCGAAGTGCTGCCTAAGCGTGCACAGGTGGCGTTCAAACGAGCCTTTATCCAGGTAGTGTGCCACTGCCATTTGGGTGAGCGGATTGGTGGATCCACTCAAAATGCGTTTGTGGGCCAACAGTGCTGGGGCGTAACGTCCACCCGCCACATAGCCAAGGCGCAGGGCTGGGCTCAGTGACTTGGAAAACGAACCACACATGATCACCCGGTCGCTTTGCCGAAACGACTTCAGTGGTTTGGGTCGAAAGCGCTCAAAGTACAAGTCGGCGTACACATTGTCTTCCACAATCGGAAAGTCGTATTTTTCTGCCAACTCCAAGAGCCGCTTGCGATTGGCATCGGGCATCACCGACCCCGTCGGGTTGCTGGCCGTGGGGCACACAATACACGCAGCAATTTTTGTTTTTTTCACTGCAATTTCCAGGGCTTCCAGCGACATGCCCGTTTCGGGGCTGCTGGGTATTTCAAGTGCGCGCAGCCCCATGGCCTCGATCAATTGCAGAAGCAGATAATAGCCCGGCGATTCCACCGCCACCACATGGTTTCGTTTGGTCAAGGCGTGCAGTGCCAGGCTTAAGGCTTCGGTGCATCCGTCGGTCACCAGCAGTTCGTCTTTGCGAAGGCGCATGCCCATGGTTTCAAAGCGCCGCTGCAATTGCAGAACCAATGCCGCCTGGTTGGGCTGCACATGGCTGTCTTGTGCCAACAGGTTGGGTTGCTTGCGGTTCACAGTGGAAAAACTTCGTCGCAGGCTGGCAATTGGCAGCAACGCTGGGGCAGGGAACGCAACGCCAAATGGCGCCACATCGCCTCGCATGCAACTGTTCAGCAGCAGGCTGATGTGATCAGACATGTCCGGGCTAATCGGAGGGTCCAGGGCCAGTGAATTGGGCGCTTGTGAGCAAGCATTGGCCTGCTGCCCCGCTGGCAGTTGTACAAAATTACCCGACTTGGCCACGGGCTGCACATAGCCCCGGTCCTCAAGCAAATGCAGGGCTTTTTGCACGGTATCAATTGAAAACCCCCATTGTTCCGAGAGTTTTCGTATAGAGGGCAGTTTATGCCCGGCCAAAAACTGACCTTTTTCAATCATGCCCTGAAGGGTGAGCGCCAGTTGCTCGTATTTGCGTGCCTCGGCTTGCATGTTCAAGCCTCGCTTTCGTTTTTAAGCAACCACACCATGTACACCCCAGCCACCATCAGGCCAGCGGCCAGGTAAAGGGAGCCGCGGTAGCTGCCGGTCTTCTCGGCAATCAGGCCTGCCAAGGCAGGTGCTGCAATTTGCGACACGCCGTAGCTGAGTGTCATGCGTGCCATGGCTTTGCTGGGGTTGATTGGAAACTTGCGCCCGGCGATGCTCAAGGTGAGGTTCACAATGCCAGCGAACGTACCGCCAAACAGCACAGCACTGCACATATTGGCCCAGTAGCCATCCAGCAGTGCTGCCATCACGATAGAAATAATTTGCAGGAGGTAGGCTGCCACCAGGGCTTCGAATACGCCAGTGAGGCGGGCCACCCGATCCCATACAAAAGTGGAAGGAATGGCGGCCAAACCAACCACCACCCACACCCAGGGACCTTGGCCTTTAAGCTCGGGCAGTGATTCTGCAATGGCCACTACAAAAGTGGCACTAATCACGTAACCAAAGCCTGCGCAAAAATACGCGCCAAGCATCAGCCGCATCCAGCGTGAGCTGGGTGGAGGCACCGGGTCTACAAAAGCTTGCGGGGTTCCCGCCTTGGCTGGTTTGGGCATCCACACCCATGCAGGTACAAAAAACAAAACGCCCAAGGCGCCCAGTGCCCACCACTGTTGATCCCATTGCAGGTGGTCCACCATGGCCATCACGGCCAGGCCAGAAAGAACCAGCCCCATCCCGGCCCCGGCAAAGTGCAGGCCCAGTTCTGTTTTTAAGCCCCTGCGTGCCAACCAATTCATGATGAGCCCCGATGCAAGCAGCATACCCGCAGTGCTGGACACGCCTGACACAAATCGTAAAACCACCCAGGCACTGACATCGGTGGTCATGCCCATACCCGCCGTGCTTAACACTGCCACCACCAGGCCCACGCGGTACATGATGTACTTCCATTCCAGATTGCCCAGCGTGGAGGCCAACAACGCCCCGGTGATGTAGCCCATGTAATTCACGGTGGCCAGCCACCCGCCGTCAAAGGCAGACAGATCCGCCTGCTGCCGCATGATGGGTAACAGCGGTGTGTAAGAAAACCTCGCCAGCCCCACGGTAAGGATGAGCGAAGAAATACCAGCCGCTATGGCTTGCCATCGTTGAAGTGTCATGTAATGCCCATACAGATTCGATTCATGTAAAGCAGTACAGAAACAAATTCAATTTATCTGTACTGCAATAAAATTAATTATCCTGAATCTGTTCTGATTAAGCAAAGTTTTTTAAAGTGGAACCCAATGAATTCAAAGCCCAATCCAAGAGGAGTCCACATGCAACACTGGTACGAGCTAGCCGTATTTGCCAGGCACAGCAATCGTGATGTGTGGGGTGGGGGTGTTTTGCGTTGGGGCTTGGCTGGTGTTGGGGGTACAACTGCGCGGCTTTGTTCAGTCCCCGGTCAGGCTGCGGGTGTTCAATGGTTTAATGGCCGTGGCTGTGCTGGGCTTTTTTGCCTACAGCCTGGTGCTCAGCCTGTAGCAGTGTTTCAATAAAGTGGATCACATGCGCTGTGCCTTGGCCTTTGTTGAAATACTGAATGCGGTTGCCCGACGCTTTGGCCAGGTCTTCGCCCACGGGCTGGTCACTGCTAAAACACACCACCGTGTTGCGCCGGGGCAATCCCAATAAAAACTCGGCTGTGTTGGTGGAAGGGGAGTCTGGCAGGCTGAGATCAGAGATCAACACATCATAGGCCTGTTGGTTGGCCGCAAAGTGCGCAAGGCTGGACGACACCGCAAACGACATGGCCGGGAAGCTGGCCGACAAATGGTCAACCAGAAGCTCCGCTTGCAGGGGGTCGTCTTCAATGATGTGGATCGTGTTCATGCAAGCATGGTATGCCGCAACGCTTGCCAAGCACATACCCAGATTACGGGACAACCGGTGAGTAGACCCTTCAAACGGAGGGTGTAAAAATCACAAGTTGAATTCGCGCGTTAAAACAACACGCCTTAACGGTTACGCCCGTAGGCATCGTGTGAGGACACCCATTCATCGGCCAAAATGGCCGACAACAAAGACACATCCCCCGCCAACACCGTGGCCCCTACAATCTCGGCCAGCTTTTTTGCCTTGCCTTCCCCATCGCATTGTAGAAGCTTCAAGCATTCTTGCTGGGTGGGCAAACCGGTGCCGCCGCCTTTGGTGCCACAAATCACCGATGGCAGGGTGACCGAAAAATACAGATCACCTTCAGGCGTGATGTCCATGAATACAAAACCCGCATGGCTTTCCACCACATTGGCCTCGTCTTGCCCGGTGGCAATAAACAAAGCGGCAATGCCGTTGGCCGAATGTGGGCCGCTGTATGCGCTGCCCGCCAGTTGAGCACCCACAGCGCTGCGCTGGCGTTGTTTGAACATGGTCTCTGGCGTGGTTCGGGCCAAGCGTTGCAACACCTCTCGTTTTAGCGTGGTTTCTGCAATCACGCGCTTGCCCCGGCTGTGCACCAGGTTCATGTGCGAATGTTTTTTGTCGGTTTCAACGGCACCGCTCAATGCAAAGTAAGTGACTGCCTCGGGGCTGTGTTTCAGTATCCATTGGCAGGCAGCCCGGGTGGCTTTGCCGCTCATGTTTTGGCCTGCTGCGTCGGCGGTGTAAAAATTAAACCGGGTGTAAACCATGCGAGCCACCTGCCAGTGCTGTATGTGCAGCAGCTTGCCATGGCGTGTGGTTTGCTCCGCCTCGCGTTGAATATCGCCATTGCTTTGCTGCAGCCATGCCACGAAACGTGCGGCAGCCCGGGCGTCCTCAAACTCAAAAACCGGGGCCCGTTGCATTTGGTCATCGGCCACCGTCACTTTTACCCCGCCAGACTCACTGACTATGCGCATGCCTCGGCTGTAGCTGGCCACCAAGGTGCCCTCGGTGGTGGCCAAAGGCACATAAAACCACCCTTGTGCATGCTCGCCGTGCACCAACACCGGCCCCGCAACGCCCACCGGCATTTGCACCACACCCACAAAGTTTTCGGTGTTGTTGCGTACATCACTGGCTTTCAAGCTGTAGTGGCCGGTGTGGCTTAAGGCTGCGCCGGTTTGTTGCAACAAAAAATCACGCCTGGCTTGTGCGGCTTCTTCGGTGTAGTTGTCTTCAAACCGGGGAATTGGCTGGCGGCTCATGCGCGCTTGCCCTTGCTGGCTTTGGCACTTTTGCCTGCAGCGCGCCCGCGCCGGGCGGGGGTGGGGTCATCCAGGCTGGCAATCAAGGTGCGTATGTTTTCAAGCTTGGCTTCCAGCAGGCTTCGCTCCATTTCACTGCGCTCCAAGGCCACGCCCATGGCCGTGTTTTCTTTTTCCAGCGCCACCAGTTGCCTGGTCAAGGCGTTGTTTTCTGCTTCCAGCTCGGTGTTGGCCTGGTAAATTTTCGTCAAGTTGGTCTGCAGGCTTTTAACTTTGTCTTGCAAGCCGTCCACGCGGCTCTTGATGCCATGCTCCAACTGGTTCACCTGGTCGGCCATGACGTGTAGCAAAGGCGCCGTGGGCAAGCTGTTGGCCTTGGCCTTTGCGGCGGTTTTCAAGTTGCGTAATACAGCACTGCCTTTGGTGCTCAAGCCCATGTGGTGTCTCCCCGTGGTGGTTGTAGTGTTGGCATGTGCCATGCCATTTCCCACAGCGTACCAAGAAACTCGCTGTTGCGGGTTAAACACGCCTCAGCAATTCTTTCCCGGGCTTCTGGCGTGGCTGGGCTACAATCCAACAGTTTGCAGCCCATTGCCCAGTGTTCCCCATGACCCCGCGAGTAATCCTGCCAGCCCTGCTTGGGGCGTTGTTGGTGTTGTCTGCCTGCAGCCAAGCAAGCAATCCGCAAACCGCCAACCCAGCCGAGCAGGCAGGCCAGCCCAGCCTGACCGTTGAACTGTTCACTGTCCAAAACCAAACCATGCCTGTGGGCATCACTGTCAATGGCAGTGTAGCGGCCTGGCAAGAGGCCCTCATTGGCGCACAGCTGGCAGGTGTACGCATCGAGAAACTGCTCGCTCAGGCTGGGGATGTGGTTAAGAAAGGCCAACTGTTGGCTCAGTATGACCAAGCCACCGTGCAGGCCGATTTGCAGCAGGCCTTGGGTGCCCTGGCCGAAGCGCAAGCCTTGTACGAACAGGCGCGCATCAACGCCGAGTTGGTGGCTGGCTTGGGGGATTCGGGTGCCATCAGCCGCCAGGAACGTTTGCAGGTCGAGACCATTAGCAAGTCGGCCATGGCCCGATTGCAATCGGCCAAAGCCGCCGTTGCCCAGCAGCAAATCCGCATGGCCAATACACGCGTGGTCGCTATCGACGATGGGGTGATTTCTGCTCGACGCGCTACCCTCGGTGCTGTGCCCAACCCCGGTGAAGAGTTGTTCCGCCTGGTGCGGCAGCAGCGCCTGGAATGGCGCGCAGAGCTTAGCGCCGACGAACTGCTCAAGGTCAAAGTGGGCATGCCCGTGGTGGTGCAACATGGTGAGCAAACCCTTCAGGGCAAAGTGCGTACCCTGGGCGCAGCGGTGGACCCTCAATCGCGCATGGGGTTGGTGTATGTAGACCTGCCGGGCGCTTACGCCCAAGGCATGCGGCCCGGCATGTTTGTACAGGGGCGCTTTGAATTGGCGCAACAGCCCGCCTTGGTGGTGCCCCAGTCTGCGGTGGTTGAGCGCGACGGTTTCACCTACGTGTTTGTGGTGCCTCAAGGTGCTTCACAAGTGCAACGGGTAAAAGTACAGGCCGATCGCACTGGGGGTCAGTGGGTACGCATACTGGAAGGCCTTCAAGCTGGGCAGGCGGTGGTTAAAACTGGTGTGGCCTTCTTGGCCGATGGCGATGTGGTGAAGGTGTTGCCGTGAACGTTTCTGCCTGGTGCATTCGCAACCCCATTGCCTCGGTGATGCTGTTTTTCATGCTCACCGTGGCGGGGCTGGCCTCGTTTGCGGGCATGAAAATTCAAAACTTCCCCGACATTGAGTTGCCCACTGTGCTGGTCACGGCCGCATTGCCCGGCGCATCCCCAGCCCAGTTAGAAAATGATGTGGCCCGAAAAATAGAAAACTCCGTGGCCACGCTGCAACGGGTCAAGCACATTTACACCAAAATTCAGGATGGCTTGGTCAGCATCACGGTGGAATTCGAGCTTGAAAAAGACACGCAAGAGGCCGTGGACGACGTGCGCTCGGCGGTCTCACGGGTTCGGGCTGACTTGCCCACCGACCTGCGTGACCCGGTGATCAACAAAATCGAATTAAGCGGTGCCCCGGTGTTGGCCTACACCATCGCATCCAACAGCATGGACGAGGAAGCGCTTTCCTGGTTTGTGGACGACACCATCACCAAAACCCTGTTGAACGTGCAAGGCGTGGGGGCAGTGAGTCGTGTGGGTGGCGTAAACAGGCAAGTGTTGGTCGAATTGCAGGCCTTAAAAATGCAGGCGCTGGGCTTGAGCGCGCTGGATGTGTCGCGCCAATTGCGTGCAACCCAACTTGAAACCGCGGGTGGGCGGGCCGACTTGGGCCGTGGCGAGCAGCCGCTTCGCACCATTGCCACAGTGCAAAGCGCCGAGGCCTTAAAAACCATGTCCATTGCCTTGCCCAACGGTCGGTATGTGCGCCTGGCTGACATCGCCGTCATTTCAGACACCGTGGCCGAGCGCCGCAGCCAAGCCTTGCTCAATGGTCAGCCTGTGGTGGGCTTCGAGGTGACCCGCAGCAAAGGGGCTGGCGAGGTGGAAGTGGGGCAGGGCGTGGCAAAAGCTTTGCAGCAACTTCAACAAAGCAGGCCCGACCTGAACATTGTCGAGGCCTTCAACTTTGTCGAACCCGTGCAGGGTGATTTTGATAACTCCATCAAAATGCTGCTGGAAGGCGCTTTTCTGGCCGTGGTGGTGGTGTGGTTTTTTCTACGGGACTGGCGCGCCACCTTTGTGTCGGCAGTGGCGTTGCCCCTGTCGGTGATTCCCACCTTTTTGGGCATGTACCTGCTGGGCTTTAGCCTCAACGTGGTCACGCTGTTGGCCATGTCTTTGGTGATCGGTATTTTGGTGGACGACGCCATTGTGGAAGTGGAAAACATTGTTCGCCACCTGCGCATGGGCAAAAACCCGCTGCAAGCAGCACGCGAAGCAGCCGACGAAATTGGGCTTGCTGTCATCGCCACCACCTTCACCTTGATCGCCGTGTTTTTGCCCACCGCGTTCATGAGCGGTGTGGCGGGTAAATTTTTCAAGCAGTTTGGCTGGACCGCCGCCATCGCGGTGTTTGCCTCCCTGGTGGTGGCCCGCATGTTAACGCCCATGATGTCGGCCTACATGCTCAAAGCCACCGGCCACCATCCCGAGCAAAACGAGCCCACGCGCATGATGAAGCGTTATGTGAATTGGGTGCGCTGGAGCTTGCACCACCGCTTTATTACTTGCGTGGCAGCGGGTTTGTTTTTTGTCGGCTCAATCGCCCTAATCCCCTTGTTGCCCACAGGTTTTATTCCCCCAGACGATTTATCGCAAACCCAGGTTTACCTGGAGCTGCAGCCCGGCAGCACCTTCGAAGAAACCGCCGCCTTGGCTGAGCAGGCCCGCCAGTTGTTAAGCCAGGTGGAGCACATCAAAAGCGTGTACACCACCATTGGTGGCGGGGCAGCGGGTTCAGACCCCTTTGCCATGCAGGGCGGCGGCGAGGTGCGCAAAGCCACCCTCACGGTGCTGCTTGACGAGCGCAGCAATCGCAGTGTGCGCAAGCAGGTGATCGAGCAAAACATGCGCGAGGTGTTGTCGAACCTGCCCGGCGCACGCTACAAGGTTGGCCTGGGTGGATCGGGTGAAAAATATATTCTTGTGCTCTCCGGCGATGATGGTGCAGCGCTCAGCAGCGCCGCCTCGGCTGTTGAAAAAGACCTGCGCACCATTCAGGGTGTGGGCAGCATTGCCTCCAGTGCTGCCCTGGTTCGGCCCGAGGTGTGGATTCAACCCGACTTTTCCAAGGCCGCCGAGTTGGGCGTCAGCACCCTGGCGATGGGTGAAACCCTGCGCGTGGCCACACTCGGTGATTACGATGCCGCCTTGCCCAAGCTGAACTTGCCACAACGCCAGGTGCCCATTGTGGTTCGCCTGGACGACGCTGCACGGCAAGATCTCTCTGTGCTTGAGCGGCTCACCGTGCCCAGCACCAAGCCCGGGGTGCCCAGCGTACCGCTTCACCAAGTGGCCACGCTCACTGTAAACGCCGGGCCCTCGGTGATCGACCGCTACGACCGCGCCCGCAATGTGAACTTTGAAGTGGAATTGTCGGGTCGCCCCTTGGGGGAAGTGGCACAAGAAGTGCAACAACTGCCCAGTATTCAAAACCTGCCGCCGGGAGTGGCCCAGCGCAATATCGGCGATGCAGAAGTGATGGCCGAGCTTTTTGCCAGCTTCGGCCTGGCCATGCTCACAGGGGTGGTGTGTATTTATGTGGTGCTGGTGTTGCTGTTTAAGGATTTTTTACAGCCTGTCACTATTTTGGCGGCCTTGCCATTAAGCCTTGGAGGCGCGTTTGTGGGGCTGTTGTTGGCGGGTAAAAGTTTTTCCATGCCCTCGCTGATCGGGCTGATTATGCTGATGGGCATCGCCACAAAAAACTCCATCTTGTTGGTTGAATACGCCATCGTGGCCCGCAATGAGCGCGGCATGTCGCGGCTGGATGCAGTGCTGGATGCCTGCCAAAAGCGTGCTCGCCCCATCATCATGACCACCATCGCCATGGCGGCGGGCATGCTGCCCATTGCCATTGGTACAGGCTCGGCCGACACCAGTTTTAGAAGCCCCATGGCCATTGCCGTGATTGGTGGGCTCATGACCTCGACTTTCCTCAGCTTGTTGGTCATCCCTGTGGTGTACACCTTGGTGGACGATATTGAGCAACGTTTGCGGCGCATGCTTGCCGCAATTCGAGCTTAGAGAAAAACATCTAACTTTGACCGCCGCCCTGCAGCACAATCTAAACTTTGCCCCCGTGTGGGGGCAGGTTTTTTAGCAGCAAGGGAGCATCACATGGCCAGCGCCAACGCACGCAAGTTCAAAACCATCACCATCAACGGCAAAGAGCGTTACCACGAGCCCGCGCCCAAGGGCATCAGCGCGGCCAATTTCAAAAAGGTGGTTGAAAGCCGCCGTTCGGTGCGTAAATTCACCGATACCCCCATTCCAAAAGCTGTGCTGGATGAATGCCTGGACATGGCCTTGTTGGCCCCTTGCTCCAGCGGCTTGCAACCTTGGGAGTTTTACGTGGTAAAAACCCCCGCCAAAAAGGCCAAACTGGTGTCGGCTTGCCTGGGCCAACTGGCTGCCAAAACTGCGCAAGAGCTGATTGTGTGCGTGGCCCGCACCGACCGTGTCACCGAGTTTTCCAAAAAAATGATCCGCGAGTGGCCCATGCCCGATGTGCCGCCCTTGGTGCGCCGTTATTACCAGCTCATTCCATACAATTACGCCCCCGGGCCTTTAAACAGCTTTGCCATGGTTAAAAAGGCCGCTTCAACCGTGGGCGGCTTGCTGGCCCCTTTGCCGCGTGGCCCCTACACCCGCAGCGAGGTCGAGTTGTGGGCCGCCAAAAGTGCTGCACTGGCCTGCGAAAACCTGGTGCTGGCCTTCCGTGCCCATGGCTTTGACACCTGCATGATGGAAGGCTACGACGAAGCCCGCGTGCGCAAATTGCTGAAGTTGAAAGATGAGGCCTTTCCCATCATGGTGATTGGCGCTGGCGAGCGTGCCGACGATGGCGTGTTTTGGCCCCAAGTGCGTTTTGAACGTGAGTTATTTGTTCACGAGGTGTAAACCCTCTACATCCGAAACTGGTCTGCCCCGAGTACCAACTGCATAACAACAGATTGTATTCGGGGACTTGCCATGCACCACCACACCTTTCGCAGCCTGGCCTTGGCCAGTGTTGCCGCCTTCGCCCTGGCCGCTTGCGGGTCAGACACAGGCTCTGGCCCCGCCGCATCGGGCAGGAATGTACAACCCGCCGGCAGCAGCGCATGCGCGGGTGGCAATATGGAAAGTTCAGGCAAACGCTGGTTGTCGGCCTG
Organism: Limnobacter sp.; assembly: GCF_964228395.1. GTDB lineage: Bacteria > Pseudomonadota > Gammaproteobacteria > Burkholderiales > Burkholderiaceae_B > Limnobacter. Next base: position 15,753 of record NZ_CAXQZX010000051.1, on the reverse strand, counting down.
GGGCGTGACCCGCGTCGAGGGTACTGCCCCGGTGGACACCACCGTGCGTAATATTGCCAAAGTGACCACCGCCGGGCAGTCCATCCGTGTGCGTTTTATTAACCTGAGCGACCAGCCCATGGAAATTGGCGCTGCAGCAGTTGGCTTTCGCGATGGCGCGGTGGGTGCCAACCTCAAACCCAACAGCAACAAGGCGCTCACCTTCAATTGTGGCCAAACATCGGCTGTTATTCCCCCACAAACCGAATCGTTTTACAGCGACGCCTTGGCCTTCCCGGTGAACAGTCAAGACGAGCTTGCCATTAGCCTGTACGTCAAAGGGGCCAACAACCCCGGTGAGTTTGGCGCCACTTGGGTAGAGTCTTACAAGCTCCCAGACGGCTCGGGTAACCAAGTGCTAGAAGCGTCAGGGGCAGGGTACGGGCTCATCGATGGACAACGGTTTTCTACGCCTCCGGGCCTGCCGCTGGTCTGCAATGGTTGCACCGTGTATGCCGTGCGTGATGTGGAAGTGCTCACCAGCCAGGCCAATGGTGCCATGGTGTTTTTGGGCAGCTCCAGTTTCCATGGTTACAACACCACACAAAACCAGTACCGGCGCGTGGGGGATTTGTTGTCCCAGCGCATGGATGCTGAAATTCCAGCAGGGCAACGCAACACCATTGTGAACCGCGGCATTGGTGGGGACACCCTGTTTGCCGCCACCGAATCGCGTTTGGTTCGGGATGTGTTCAACACCGTGGGCGTGTCTTCGGTGGTGGTGTGGGTTACCAACGATTTGTCCAGCAAAACCGCTGATGAAATTATCGCCAATTACCGCGATGTGATTGCCCAGGCCAGCGCCCGCAACATCAAGGTGTATTGCCCCACCTGGTTGCCCGGGGCGCAGTCCACCCAGGCCAATGTGCGAGGCGAGCGGGCCAAGCTCAATGACTGGATTCTGAACAGTGGCGAATGCCAAGGCGTGGCAGATTACAACGCCGCCGTGGAAGCGCCGGGAGGCCTTACCTTCCTGCCTCAATACAACAGTGGCGACTCCATTCACTCCAACGATGCAGGCCACGCATTGTGGGCAGAAATCACACCTTTGGCCGATTGGGTCAGCCCCGCCAAGCGTTGATGCGTTATGCTGGCGTCTTTCACAGAGGCCAGCAAAAATCATGGGTGGTGTAGTTTTTAAGGCTGTTGCAATTTCAGCGCTCACAGGCCTGTTGACCGCCTGTGCTGGCACCTCCATTGGGCCGCGCTCCATCGAGCCCGCCCGCATGAATTACAACGATGCCATTTCTCGCTCATGGGACCAACAACTGTTGTTGAACCTGGTGCGCGTGCGCTATGCCGAAAGCCCTTTGTTTGTTGACATCACCGCAATCAACGCCAGCCAAAGCATGTCCACCAACGCGGGCATTGGAGCCACCATCGGCGATTCATTCACCCGCGAGTTTTTCCCCTCTGCCGGGGTGGAGTATCGCGACACGCCTGTGATCAGCTACAACTACTTGCAAGGCGAGGCCTTTGCAAAACATGTGTTGACCCCGCTCACGCCCGCCATCATCGAGCCGCTCACGCGCTCGGGCTGGAGCGCTGAGCGTTTGTTGTCTTGCTGTGTCGAGACCATCAACGGCATTGACAACGACGTGCCAGACCGCGAACGCTTCGGCATCGTGGCCGACCTCATTGGCAAGCTTCAAATTGCACGCGAACTGCGTATCAACGCCAGCACCGATGGGCGCATATGGCTCACCATCAAATCCAAGGGCCCCTTGGGCATGGACCTGCGCAACCTGCTGAAGCTTGACCCCAGCCTTGAACGTTACGAGGTCATTGACAGTGTCATGCACAGCCCCAGCACGGTTGCCATTCAAGGCCGCTCGGTGTTGTCGGTGATGCATGCCTTGGCCTTTGCCGTGCAAGTGCCTGCGCAAGACGAAGGCAAGGTCACCCAGCTTTACAACAACGTGGGCGCGCCTGTGGACACCCGCTTGCTCACCAGCCAATTGTTGAAAGTGCACAGCAGCAAAGAAGAACCCAAGGACGCTCGGGTCAAAGTGTTTGCCCGTGACCACTGGTTTTGGATCGACGACACCGACCTGAATTCCAAGCTCACGTTGTCGCTGCTGCGCATGCTCTTGGTGATCAAGTCGGTAGATCGCCCGGTGGGTGTGCCGGTCATTACCATTCCGGCCCAATAAATGCCTGCCTTATCGGGCAGGCTTTGAAATGGTTTTTACCACCTTGGTAATTACTTTACGTGGTGTAAACCGAACGCTTTGCGCCATGGCCCAGTTCAACCAACCGGTGATGGTGACCCGCTTGCGGGCCTTGTAGGCCGCGTAGGCCTCCACAGCCACCTCTTCTGAGCTTGGCAATTTGCGCCCTTGCACCAGGGCCGATTTGTTCATATTGGCCTGGGCCTGGAAGCCCGATGCCGTGGGGCCAGGGCACAGTGCAGTCACATTCACGCCAGTGCCTGTCAGTTCTTCATCCAGCGCTTCAGAGAAGCTGAGCACAAATGCTTTGGTGGCGTAATACACGGCCATGTATGGCCCAGGCTGAAATGCCGCCGTAGAAGCCACATTCATGATCTGCCCACGGGTTTGCAGAAGGTGGGGCAACAGCTTTTTGCTCAATACCACCAGGCTTTGCATGTTCAGTTGCATCATGGCCAGTTCTTCTTCAAGCGAGTTGTCTTTGAACAGACCAAACACGCCCACGCCTGCATTGTTCACCAAGTGGTTTAATACCACGCCGCGCTCTTCAATGCTTTGCACCAATGCGTCGGCTGCCCCGGGCTTTGCCAGGTCGGCAGCCAGCACTTGCACTTGAATGCCGTGTTTGGTTTGCAAATCTTCAGCCAGTGCCTGCAGCTTGCTGGTGCTTCGTGCGCTAAGCACCAGGTTAATGCTGTCTTTGGCAAACAGCTCGGCCAGGTGCAGGCCGATGCCTGAAGAAGCCCCGGTAATGAGTGCCCACTGTGTCATGCTCGTCCTCCCAAGCTGGCTGGTGTTTAGTCGATGTAGCTGCAGCAGTAGTCGACAGGGGTTTTTACTTTTAACTGAAATTTGTCGTTGGCTGGCACGTCAAAAGACTGACCACCCACGATGGTTTGCCATTCCTGGCCAGGCAGTTTGACATCCATCTCGCCCGCCAAAATTTCCATGATTTCTTTTTGGGAAGTGCCAAACTCATACTCGCCGGGCAGCATCAGGCCCAGCGTCTTTTTGCTGCCGTCTGCAAACAGCACCGTGCGGCTGCTCACCTTGCCATCAAAGTACACATTGGCGGCTTTCACCACGGTCACATTCTCGAATTTAGACATCAAATTGCTCCTGTTAAGGCATGTTCAGAATGCGAGCATGATGCCTGAAAATTCACCCACCGTGGCGAGCCGCCTGCTCTAATAGAAGTGCGCCGTCTTAGCCCAGCAAACTGGGCAGGTCTTGCAGGCCACCGAGCAAGCCGCCGCCAAGCAGGCCACCCGCATCGGGTAGGGTTGATGATCCAATGGATGAGCCCAGGCCCCCCAGAAAGAGGCCGCCGTCGGTGGTGCCCACCACGTCAGCCAGCAAGTTGGTCACCGGGGCCAAGGGTGTGGCTTGGCCCACTGAGGCAATGGCATCGCCCACGCCACTGAGCGCGCTGCCACCCAAGTCCAGAGCAGTGTTTAGCCCCTCGCCCAGCACCTCAGCCGGCGTACCTGCCAGCGCATCGCTCAAGCCTTCGCCCACGCCGGTGAGCAGGCCGCTTAGCCCGCCATTGTTGTTGCCTGTTAAGGTGGCATCCAACAGGCTGCCCACGGCACCCACCACATCGCCCAGCACCGGCACGGGTTCCAGCATATCGCCCACGCTGCCCACCACGGTGTCTGTAATGGCCAACACACCACCCAGGCCATTGGGGTTTTCGCCTGCCAACACATCGGTTAAGGCATCGCCCACAGTCTCTACCGCATCGCCCACCACCGGAATGGGCTCTGTCAGGTCGCCCAGGTTGTTGGTGAGGTTGCCCACGGTCTCGGCCAAGCCACCCAAGTTGTCAGTGGGGTTGGTGGGGGAGGGCGGCGTGTTGCCAACACCGCTGCCGCCGTCGTCGCCGCTGGCAATCAAAGCCGCAGCACCCACCGCGCCAGCGGCAGGCAGCAAGGCTCCGCCACCCACCAGGCCTGCACCAAACAGTCCAAATGCTTCACCTTGGCTTTCCTGGCCTTCCAGCACCGCAGCTTGGTTCTCCCCGGGCAGGTCCGATACCAAGGTCACCGTGCCATCGGTGGTATCCGTGCCAGACTTCACCACCACTTGACCATGCTCGCCCAGGTCCGGGTCGAATTCGAGCTGCGCCATGCCACCATTGGCCACCTCCAAAAAAGCGGGTATTTGCTGCTGCGTGCCAGGAATGCTCAGCACAGCCAATGAGTTTTCTGTGGAGCGCAATACATCGCCAGCACGCAGCGCCATGTTGGGGGTCAGCAAACGTTCTGCCCCGTCGCGCACCACATAAACCCGGCCCTCCAGGGCGGACACTGTGGCCAGTTCAGAAATGGGAGTGTTCATGGTTTTTTCCTTTTCAAGCAAAGTCTGCGGGAGGTACAGCAAAGGTTTCACCCCCAGCCTGCATGCTGGAGATCGGTGATGCATCAAAACTAAAATCGGTGGGGTGGCTCGCCATGTGGCCGCTGTGCTCAAGCGGGCCAATGCTGGCCGTACCAGGGTCAAAGGTGTTTCTCATGCCAAACAGGCTCAAGTCCACTTGCGTGATGTATTGCGCAATGGGTTCAAACAACGCTTTGGGAATCACGCTGGCTGCCATCGACAAATCCAGCAGGCTTTGGCCTGGAAGGCTGTCGGTGGGCTGCAATGGGTTGTACTGGCCAAGTTGCATGGGGGCGGTCTCCTGGTGTGCCTTGGGGTATTGAAAAGGGTTAACCCTTTTTAGGTAGGCCTTGAGGACTGCAGTATAAGCAAGTTGTCAGAAAAACGCCTACACAATGTCAGTAAAAATAGATAAAAATTACAAAAAACACGTATATCAACCTGTTTTGGGGGGTACTTTAGAGGGGTGTGGAGGGGGGTTAATGGGGGTATAAGCGGCCAAAAAGGTGCTTGAGGGGTGTTACAACTATTGGTGGAAAATTTCACTTACAGTAATGGATTAATCAAATACCTCGACCGTCACCTCCATGTCCCTGCTTCTAAACACCCGAATTACCAAGCTGTTTGGCATTCAGTACCCCATCATTTGCCCCGGCATGACCCATGTGGCCAATTCCACCTTGGTGGCAGCCACCAGCGAGGCCGGCGGCTTGGGTATACTGGCCATTGGGCACCTTACCCCCGAAGAAACCCGCGCTGAAATTCGCCGCGTGCGCAGCCTCACGCAAAAGCCGTTTGCCATTGGGTGCGCGCTCATCATGCCCGGCGCAACAGAGAACCTGGAAGTGGCCTTGCAAGAGCAAGTGCCTGTGATCAACTTCAGCTTGGGCAGTGGGGCCGATGTGTGCAAACGGGTGCATGCCTACGGCGGCAAAGTGATTGCCACCGTAGTGAGCGCCAAGCATGCACTCAGCGCAGAAAAAGCGGGCGTGGACGCCTTGCTGGTGACCGGTCACGAAGCGGCGGCGCACGGTGGCTCGGTGACTTCGCTTGTGTTGGTGCCCGCCATACGGCAGGTCACCCAGTTGCCGATTGTGGCCGCCGGGGGCTTTGGCACTGGGGCGGGTTTGGTGTCCGCCCTGGCCTTGGGGGCCGATGCGGTGGCCATGGGTACACGCTGGGCAGCCACGCAAGAAAGCCCTGTGCATGCCAACACCAAATCGTTGATTGTGGACAAGCAGGTGGAAGAAACCATTTACAGCGCCAACTTTGACAGCATCCCCTGCCGGGTGATGACCACCCCCTACGCTCGCAAAGTGACGCGCAAAAAATTCAACCCGCTGCGTGCCATGTGGCGTGCATGGCAGGCCGCCCGCGACATGAACAAACCCATGTTGGGCATGATTCGGGATGTATTAAAGCTGGGCTTTGAACAGGCCCTACGGGTGGCGTTTTTTGGGGCTGCGGTGCTGCAAATTAAACGCGCCACCATAGAAGGAGATCACCAGCGCGGCATTCAACTGATTGGCCAGGTGCAAGGCTTGGTGAGCGATGTGCCCACCGTGGCCGAGTTGACCCAACGCATCATGGCAGAGGCGGAACACGCCCTGGCCCAGCTTAACCGGCTAAAGCAGCCTTAAACCACGCGGTCAGTTTGATGGCGGCGCTCAATCGTCGTCATCGTCGTCGTCATCATCCCAGTCATCGTCACGATCATCCCAATCGTCGTCATCATCATCCCTGTCCCAAACACGGCCATCTCGGTGAACCCACACGGGCTTGGGCTGGCCCAGCACAATTTGAATGTCAACGCCGTGGTGGGGTTTGAAGTGGGGCCAGGCAGGGTGATCTGCCATGGCTGCTTGGGCGAACAGCAAGCCGCCACTGGCGGCCAGCAAAGCGAGGATTTTATTCATGCCTTACTCCAGAGAATCAAACGCGCTTGCGCAGTTTGTTAACTCATGAAGTGTTGAGGAGGTTGACAGGTCGCTGCAAATTTTCAAGCCGCTGGCTGTGCAGCCAACCCCGCCGTGAGCAAGTCAATCACGGCCTTGCCAAAAGCTTTCTGAAACGACTTGTCCTCGGGTTGAAACAAATATTGCATGGAGCCGGCCATTAACATGCCCACCACTGCTGTGGCCGTGGCTTTGGTGTCAAGGTTGCTGCGGAAAAACCCCTTCCGCTTGCCATGCTGCAAATACTCACTGGCTACCCGTTGCCCTTCTGCATGCATCGCGGCAATCCGCTTAGTCATTTCGCCATCAATCGAGGTGGCCTCCAGCAGCATCAGCCGCAAAGCGCGCGGGTTAGATTGCGCAAAGGCATAGAGCTTTTTCAGGATGCTGGCCAACTGCGTTTTGTACTCGGCCAGAGAGTTCACTTTCTCGGGAGAAAAATCGTCCCTCAGGGCGTTCGTCAGATCTTCAATGGCGGCGTCCAGCACATGTTCAAGAATATCGCGTTTGTTCTCGAAGTGGCGGTAAAACGTGCCGTGCCCAATGCCCAAGCGCTGTGCAATGTCAGCAATCGCGGTTTGGTGGTAACCCCGTTCAGCAAACTCTTCAAAGGCAGCATCAATGATGTCGGCCCGAAGTTGGAGTTTTTGACGTTGCGCCCGGGTTAAACCCTCGGCCTGTGCGGTGGTGGTCATAAAGTTGACAACTCATTCCGTTATTGACAATATGTTCCGGCAAAGTATAGGCGCAAGCGGCCATAAGGCACAAGCCGTGGCTTTGGCTCACCCAGCATCACGGAGACCGCATTGAACTCAAACACTTCAGCATGCCCAGCGCCATGGCAACTTCAGGGCCATGGCTTGATTGTGCTGTTAAAAAACTCAACCAAGCGCGTGATGGCCGATCCCGCCATTGAGCACATCATGGTTCCAGCGCTGCGTTCCCGGTTTTCAGTGTTGATGTTGGTCAATTACGAACACTCCAACGTGGGGCCTTATCAAGAGTTGCTTTACATCCCCGGCAGTGCGCAGATTGATGGCCGCCGTCACCTCACCATTAGCAACATCTGGGTGTCCAGCCAAGCCAGCGTGGACAACGGTCGGCGCAACTGGGGCATTCCCAAGCAACTGGCCAACTTCCAGTGGCAAACCCTAACCGATGGTGGCCAGCGTGTGCGTGTGGAGCATGGGGGCCAAACCCTCATTGACCTGCGCTACCAGGGCAAAGGTTGGGCTTGCCCAGTGCACACCGCGCTGGTGCCCAGTTTCATGCGCACCCTGGTGCAAAGCCTGAACGGCCAACGATTTGTGTACACCCCCAGCGCCAAAGGGCGCTGCAAATTGGCCAGTGTTCAACAGATCAGCACACCTTCGGGGCTGTTCCCGGCCATCCAATCCAGCGATGTGGTGGCAGCCTTTGAGGCCAGCCAATTTCAAATGACATTTCCCGTGGCGCAGGTTCAAGCAAGGGCTCATATTCATGTCTGAGTTTCAATTTAAATTCCGCGTGCGCTACGGCGAATGCGATGCACAAGGCGTGGTGTTCAATGCCCGCTATGGGGACTACGTCGACCTGGCGGTCACCGAATACCTTCGCGCTGGCTTGGGCGGTTATGGCGAATTGGTGCGCATGGGCTTCGAAACCCAAGTGGTGCGCCTGCTCACGCAATGGAAAACCCCCGCACGGTTTGACGACGTGTTGTGCGCCGAGGTTGCCCCCACCCACTTTGGCAACACCAGCTTCACCTTGAGCGTTGCTTTTACCCAAGCGAACACCGGCACTTTGGTGGCCACCTCCGAGATTACATACGTGCTAGTCACTGCCAGCAACTTTGAAAAAACAGCCATCCCCGAAGACCTGCGCATGGCCCTTCAAACCCGAGCACGCGGCCACGTGGTGAACCAAAGCGGGCAGGGCGCTTAAGCAAACGCTTTTACACAAACCAACAATTCAACACACCATTTCAGGAGACACCCATGCGTTACCCTAAACCCAGCTGGAGCAACTCAGACCTGGAGCTTTACCGTGCCAACGTGCGCCGCTTTGTAGAAAGCGAAATCAAACCCAACCAAAAAAAATGGGCCGAGCAACAACACGTGGACCGCAACACCTGGCTTAAAGCCGGTGAACTCGGTCTGTTGCTGGCCGATGTACCCGACGAATACGGCGGCAGCGGCGGCGACTTTACGCACATGGCCGTGTTGTTTGAAGAACTGGCTTACGCCGGCGACCGCGCCTTTGGTGTGCATGTGCACGCCATTGCCGCCCACTACATTTTGAACCACGGCACCGAAGCCCAAAAACAAAAGTACCTGCCCAAAATGGCCACCGGTGAAATGATTGGCGCCATTGCCATGTCCGAGCCCGGCGCGGGCTCTGACCTGCAAGGCATCCGCACCTCGGCGGTGAAGCAGGGCGATCAGTACGTCATCAACGGTTCTAAAATTTTTATTTCCAACGGCTACCTGGCCGACCTCATTGTGGTGGTCACCAAAACCGACCCCAACGCGGGCTCTAAGGGCGTTTCGCTGTTGATTGTTGAAACCCGCAACTGCGAAGGTTTCAAAGTGGGCCGCATTCTGGAAAAGCTCGGCCAAAAAGGGCAAGACACCTGCGAACTGTTTTTTGACAACGTGAAGGTACCCACCGACAACCTGCTGGGCGCCGAAGGCCTGGGCTTTATGCAGCTGATGGTAGAGCTGCCCTACGAGCGCCTGATGTTGGGCGTGGGTGCGCTGGCCGTGGTCGAGGCTGCCATTGAGCTCACCCTTGAATACACCAAAGAACGCAAAGCCTTTGGCCGCACCATTTTTGAATTTCAAAATACCCGATTCAAAATGGCAGAGCTTAAATCCCAAGCCGTGGTGGCCCGCGCCTTCATCGACACCTGCGTAGAAAAACTGGTGAAGGGCGAGCTGGACACCACCACCGCATCCATCGCCAAGCTGCACTTAAGCGAGCTTGAATGCAAAGTGATCGACGAATGCCTGCAGTTTTTTGGCGGCTACGGCTACATGCTCGAATACCCGATTGCCCAAATGTACGCCGACGCCCGCGTGCAGCGCATTTATGGCGGGTCTTCCGAGATCATGAAAGAAATTATTGCCCGTTCGCTGTAAGGCGCCTGAATTTGGCTTGGTAGAAGCCCGCTGACCGCGAGGGTTGGCGGGTTTTTCATTTTTATGCCAGACCGAGGCCTCCATTTGATCAGTTGTCATACAGATGATAAACCTCTTGATTTTTCTGGGGTTATGTATGGAATGTTCTTTCCGGTTGAATGGCCTGCCAATGAGCGCCGTGAAATATGCTCATCTTGAGTTCCCTGCTTTTTCAGGGCTAGGTTCGCATGTGAACAAATCAAATTACACATGTCACAAAAATGTGGGCGCCATTCCCATTGGGTACTATTACATCGTCGACAGGTCTTCTGGTGGCTGGCTGGGTGAGATTCGAGATCTGTTTTCCTCCAAGTCGGAGTGGTTTGCGCTTTATGCTCTTGATGGAAAAATTGATGATGAGGTGTTCTGTAACTCCGTAGCGAGGGGGCAATTCAGAATGCATCCCAAGGGGTCCCTTGGTAGAAGTGAAGGGTGTATCGTGTTGGCCAACGAACGAGACTTCCAGTCCCTCAGTGTGTTAATCCGAAAACATCCGCCCGTTGCCGTACCAAATACAAAATTTCTCGCCTACGGCGTTCTTTCCGTCATCGCATGAAATCACGAACCAATGTCATCAAGATGGTGCTCACTTTGTCCTTGGGCTGGCTCGTCGTGCATTTTTATTACGAATTCTCTCTTTCAGAACGGATTTGGACCTTTGTTCTCCATCAAACGCATGACCACAATCCAGGCCTGGCCTCCGATATTGAGTTGATCGCTGTGGCCCTATTGGGATTTGGTTTTGCCTGGTTTGTCGTCACTAAGTTGGTAAATATCCTGCTGTCTCAAAAACCAAACGATTGATTGAAAATTAGAGTTTTCCCCCAAGGTTTACAGTTGTTACTGACAAAAATCATTGATACATTGTGCAATGTCAATATCAGAAAAAAAGCTGTAACCAAAGGAGTCAACATGAAAGTCATTCCAGTTCGCCGCGACGTCAAAATCAACCTTGATGAGTCCCGCATCAACAATTGGCACGAAGCCGGCCCCCACGTCACCCACTTCTTCAACGCCTTGTCTGTGCTGTTTCCCGCCGGCGAGCGTTTGTTCATGGACTCGGTGCGCGCCTACAAAGACCAGGTGACCGACCCCGACCTTAAAAAGGCAATCACAGCGTTTATTGGCCAGGAAGCCCTGCACAGCCGTGAACACGAGGAATACAACGAAATGATGGAACGCAGCGGTGTACCTGCCCTCAAGCTGGACAAGATGCTGTGGAACCTGCTGGGCGGCTTGCAAAAGGTGTTGGGCCGCAAATTGTCGCTGGCTGGCACCATTGCCCTGGAGCACTACACCGCCATCATGGCCAACGCCGTGCTAAGCGACCCCAACGTCACCGGCAAAAATTCTGATGAGGGCTTTCGCCAAATGTGGCAGTGGCACTCGTACGAAGAAACCGAGCACAAAGCCGTGGCCTACGACGTGTGGAACACCGTGATGCCCGACAACGTGTACAACCGCTTCATTCGCCGCTTTGGCATGGTGCTGGCCACCATCATCTTCTGGCCTGTGGTGGCCTACTTCCACGCCCGCCTGGTGCTGGCCGACCCCAACACCAAAGGCAAGCACCTGCAAGGCTACAAAGCCGTGGGCAAAATTTTGATGGGCAAGGAAGGCATTTTCCGCAAGGCCATGGGCGACTTCTTCGACTACTTCCGCGCCGACTTCCACCCCTGGGACCATGACAACAGCCACTTCATGAAGGACATCGACGCCTTTGTTGAGCAGGTCAACAACGCCATGCGCAATCCCAACCCCGAAGTTAAAAAGGCCGTGCGCGCACGCCTGAGCAAAGCGGTGAGCGGAGCGACAGCCACAGCCGCTTGATTTTGCAAAGCATCAATAAAAGCCCAACAGTGATGTTGGGCTTTTTTTATTTGTAAGCCAAATGCCCTTAAAAGCTGAAATGTGCGCTTCCCCTCAAATGCGGGGGTGGTGTTTGTTGGAATGTTTAGCACAACAAGGCTGGGTGCGGCTTTCGGTGTGTACTTGTTTTAGCTACCTAACAACCAGAACCGAATCGTACGCTTGCCGTGTAGTAACAATGAATTTACATTTCGAAACCATTGGCGTTGCACTTTGCAAAAGCATTGGCTGCAGAATGGGCGGGCGGTAGCCGTGGTGGATCGGGAAAGCGAGTCTGAAGCTACCGCTTGAAGTTTCGTCGGAAAGTTTGTGGATACAAATGGTGCCTGCGGTGAACGCCGCTAACGGGGCAGGTGGACACCTGACAGATTACCGAATGTAGAGGTAACTGCTTGGCGGGTGAGTACGACAGGCAATCGCTTCGAGGTGGTTGGGCGACTAACTTCATTCAGCCAAGGCAGATCAATTATCAGAGCCTCACGATAAAGAAAAAGTAAAGCTGCCATAGTCTGTTTGTGTGTTGATGCAGAGATTTTTCGCTTAACTCTGGGTCAAGCAAACGTGGCGAATTTCGGGTTTTGGTTCTACTGTTCATAGAAACAGTATGTTGTTGGATCTTCAAGCTGTGCAAAGGGGCTCGCTCTGTTGGTGTAGCCCCACGTGAGATGTTCGGATAAACGGATATCGCCGTTATTTTTCGATAAATCAAGTTAGACATACACTTAAGGCATTAGGAGAGACAGATGCCCCGCATCGACGAAGTCTTTAAGAAATCTGGAGTTCCAACTCATACTTTCGTTGAGCCAGATGAATACGATCGAGTTCGCGTAGCGATTCAAACGCCCGGCCGAGGCGTCATCATTGAAGGCCCATCTGGAATTGGGAAGACATCCTGCATTAAGAGAGCACTAGATGAAACTGGGCTTGCTGAGTCATGCTTATTTTTGTCCGGCCGAAAGCAAGGAGACATACCACTCATCAACGAGTTGCCCACCATGAGGAGTATTGGGGTTGTAATCATTGACGACTTTCATCGCTTACCCCCTGCCTCAAAACAAAAGATCACGGACTTCGCCAAAACGCTTGCGGACGAAGAGGACACGACAAGCAAGATCATTTTAATTGGCATCAATCGCGCAGGCCAAACTCTGGTTGAATATGCGCCAGACCTTCTTCACCGCGTGGAAACCATCCGGGTTGGCAGAACAAGTGTTGAGCGAATAAGGCAACTCATTGAGTTGGGAGAGCGCGCCTTAAATTGCAGTATTTCAATTTCTAGCGAAATATCCGAGGAGGCAGAAGGAAGCTTTGCGATGGCACAAGTTTTGTGCCACGAGGTATGCCTCCAAGGAAAGTTGCTAGAAACTCGTGTCGCCCCTGAGCCAGAAAAAATTGGCATGAGCTTACCAGCAATTAGGGAGGCAGTGCTTGCGGACCTTGGCCCAAGATTCTTCCCCATTGCGAGAGAGTTCTCCACAGGCAACAAGCTACGCAGAGAAGGTCGTGCGCCATACCTTCACCTTCTGCTTTGGTTATCACAAACGCAGGAAGGAGCACTCGACACAAAGGAGGCCATGGCCGCAAACCCCGATCTGAAAGGAAGCGTGTCGCAGGTGATAGAAAAGGGCCACTTGAACAACCTCATTGCCAATTCCAACACGATCTCGGAATTGATCCATTTTGAATCAAAGACAGACTTATTAACAACCGAAGATCCAAAATTTCTTTACTTCATTAGGAACATCATTTGGTCAAAATTCGCAAGACAAGTCGGTTACTTCAGCATTGACTTTAATAGTAGATACGATTTCGCCCTTTCTTTTGCTGGCGAAGATCGCTCTCTAGCCGAATCACTCGCTCACGAACTCACCACCCGTGAAATAAGCGTCTTCTACGACAAAAATGAACAACACAGAATACTCGCCAACGATGTTGAGGAGTATCTCGCACCGATATATCGAAGCGAGTCCAAGTTCGTCATAGCGCTGCTCAGCAAAAATTACCCCAAGAAGATATGGACCAAATTTGAATCCGAGCAATTCAAGCAGAGATTCGGGGAAGGCGCCGTAATTCCAATTTGGTATACAGATACTACTCCTGGACTTTTCGACGAAAGTAGACGGGTAGGCGGCTTATCTTTCGACCCAACCAAAGAAAATGTCGAACAATTGGCAAACATCGTCGAAGCCTTGTGCAAGAAACTTGAAGAAATGCGCCAAGTAGAGGTCAAAAATTCCGAACAGCAATCTTTGTTCCCGGCATCCGGGGCCTAGCCTTCCAATTCCCCAGTGATGTATAACAGTAGGTTGAACCCGGATGCCAACACTGGTCATGCCTTCGGCATTTTCATGGCCAGTGTCGGTACACTTCGCGCTACGCGCTCCGTCGCCGGTTAACCCAGGCGTTAGAAGTCAAAGGAGATACTTGTGGCTCGCGAAGACCACCTGTCACGGGGCCTGACTGGCGTTCAGTTGATCGGCACCAGCGCCAGCAATTGGCCGCAGAGATCGAGAAGGTCGATCCCGATCGCCTACTGAATACGTCTGTGGACGATTTAGCGCTCTACTTCTGAGAAAAATACAAGATCGACGTTCCGGTTCTTGACGAAGACAACCTTGTGGTGGATCAGGGAGAGAAGCAGATTGACGTCAGCAGGGATCAGAACAGGTATATCACAAACCGGAGCGGGCCCTTCTATATTACAGGGTCGGAAATTGAAGTAGAGATCCCGTTCAGCGGTGAGGCAGAGGCCTTCAAGATCCAGCCGAATCCATACACCCTAAGCCCGCCTCGGGCGAGCGTACGCGGCAACCCACTGACGTTCGCGATCCTAGGTTCAAACCTCGAGGCGGCTCAGGTTGGGGGAGAGATCCACCCCAATTTACTCGACTTTCTTCTTCAAACAATCAGAGCCAATCTCATCGACGGTCCCACATTAACTTCGATCTATATTTCTTCATTGAAAGATCAACATAATTTTCCAAGTCGGCATATGCAGGGCTTGGGCAAAGCTGTGGATATTTCCCGCATCAACGGCATGCGGATGTCGACTCATTACCCGAATGATCCGGCAGTAAAACTCATTTCGGATGCCATCCAGCTGGCCTTTGAGTCATGGGGTGGCCGACGAGAAAACTTCGGTCCTCTGTTCAAAAGAAAACACGGAAAGCCTCACCCTGTTGCCGGCCACACCGATCACATTCATCTCTCGGTGGACTAAGCCATGATTGTTACTCAAAAAATATCGGTCGCGCTTTGCCTCATCGCTTGCGCGGGAACGATTGCCGCCGCCGAACTGGATGCGGATGTTCTTAAACGCAACATGGCCTACGGTGATGTTATTGAGCTCAATCAATACAGCCCTGGCGGTCAAAAAGGCCTTATGTTGAGGCTATTTTCAACCCCCGCTCATCAAGAGTCCTGCGGCCTTGAAACAGGAGCCGCTTGTAAAAACCAGCACCTCATCACTGTGGCAACTTTTGATGAAATACCGGAGGTACAGGTACATACCCTTGGTGCAACCGGCGAGTTTGTAAAGGCAAAGTGGATTAAGACGAAAGGCGACGAAAGCACACCCGACCAAGCCGAGCTGGTGCTTACATTTCGCCAATACAATCGTGTTGCCACACGCGCCAACCCAACGCTTCCCAAACAGACTTATCGCGTGGGCTTGAAAATTACCCAACAAGGCATAGAAGAGACTTTGCTCACCAAGTAGCCACCATCTCCCCCAGCAACAATCCCCCAACAAAAAAGCCAGGCACTTTTCAGCACCTGGCTTTCTCAAAACCAACCACTCAAACTTAGGCTGCTTTTACCTTCAAGCGCCATGCGTGCAGCAGTGGCTCGGTGTAGCCGGCAGGTTGTTCCTTGCCTTTAAACACCAGGTCACAGGCTGCTTTAAAGGCAGCAGAGGTTTCAAAAGTGCCAGCCATGGGCTTGTACGCGGGGTCGCCAGCGTTGTGCTGGTCCACCACTGCGGCCATGCGCTTCATGGTTTCCATCACCTGGGCTTCGGTCAAAATGCCGTGCTGCAGCCATTTGGCAATGTGCTGGCTGGAAATGCGCAGCGTGGCGCGGTCTTCCATCAGGCCTACGTTGTTGATGTCGGGCACTTTGGAGCAGCCCACACCCTGGTCTACCCAGCGCACCACATAACCCAAAATGCCCTGGGCGTTGTTG
>NZ_CAXQZX010000050.1:0-28094 GCF_964228395.1 Limnobacter sp. | reverse complement strand
GTGCGGCCTACGGCAGTGCCGGCGAGCGCTGTATGGCCATCTCCGTGGCCGTGATGGTGGGCGATGTGGGCGACAAGCTCATCCCCAAGCTGGCCGAGCGCCTTAAAACCCTGAAGGTCACCGATGGCATGGACTTGTCTGCCGAAATGGGACCCATCGTGACAGCCGAGGCCCTCAAGCGCATCGAAGACTATGTACAAATCGGCGTGGACGAGGGCGCCAAGCTGGTGGTGGACGGTCGCGGTCAAAAACCCGCAGGCTTCGAAAACGGCTTTTACACCGGCGGCACCCTGTTCGACCATGTTCAACCACACATGCGCATCTATCTGGAAGAAATCTTTGGCCCCGTGCTCAGTTGCGTTCGGGTCAAAAATTTTTCTGAGGGGCTTAACCTCATCAACAGCCATCAATACGGCAACGGGGTGAGTTGCTACACCCGCGATGGCAACGTGGCCCGCGAATTCGGCCGCCAGGTGCAAGTGGGCATGGTGGGCATCAACGTGCCCATTCCTGTGCCCATGGCCTGGCACGGCTTTGGTGGCTGGAAGGCCAGCCTGTTTGGCGACATGCATGCCTACGGCGAGGAAGGGGTGCGCTTCTACACCCGCCAAAAGTCCATCATGCAGCGCTGGCCAGACAGCATCGAGAAAGGGGCCGAATTCGCCATGCCCACCTCCAAGTGAGTCGATTCGCGTAGACTAGGCTTCACAGCGACTACTCTGCGCGACTTCCATTGAACACCGAGATCAAAGCCGGTGGCCTGGTGGCCATCGGCGGCTTAGCGCAGGCCGTGGTGTACGGCCTGCTCGCTTTTGCGCCCCTAGGCGCCCAAGGCATGGCCTATGGCGTCTACGCCGGGTTGGCCAGTGCGCTGCTGGGCGGTGTGGTTGGTGGTTTTCTAGGCAAGGCGCCCGTTCAGTTCGGCGGCCCACGCTCATCCACGGCGCTCATCATTGCGGGTTCTTTGTTTGGCTTCATGTCCATTACCCAGCAAACCGAGCAATTGCTTTTGTTGGTGGGGGCCGAAGTCATCATGGCCGCCCTGTTGGTGGCCTTGGCCCAACGTCAGGGCTTGGGCAAGCTCATGCAATACTTGCCCGCACCGGTTCTAATCGGCCTTAACACCACACTGGGTCTGTTTTCGGCCTACAAGCTTATTCCCGCCATGCTGGGTTTTGCGGTGTACACCACCCTGTGGCAAGTGCCTGCCAACGCACTGCTTTGGTCAGCCCCCGCCTTGGTGGTGTCCATGCTCACCTTGGCCGCGCTGGTGTACTGCCGAGTGGTGCAGCCCACACCCTACGGCCTCTTGCTTGGCTTGGCCGTGGGCCTGACCGCGCACACCGCACTGGTGGCCTTGTGGCCTGGCCCGGCCGCGCCCACGCTGGGTGTCGAGGCACAAACACCGTTTAACACGCTGGCCAACACGCCCTTGCAACATCTTCACGACACAGCTGTTTTGCTCGCCCAACACCCCACTTTGCTGGTGCAAATGGGCGCAGGGGCCTTGGTCATCGCCCTGCTGATCGTGCTCGAAAGCATGCAATCCATGCTGCAAGTGGACCAGGCCCTCAACACCCGCCACAACACCCGCACCGAGTTAAACGCCTTGGCCTGGGCCAACCTGCTCTGTGGGTTCATGATGGCTTTGCCGAGCTCCAATTATTTTTCGCGCAGCAACGCCGGCTTGGGCATGGGCTCCACAAGCCGCCGCAGCGAGCTGTGGTACACCGCAGCATTGGCGCTCGCCTTGCTCGTGGCATGGCCATGGCTTGCCCTGTTGCCGCTGGCCATGCTGGCCACACTGGTGGCGGTCAGTTCCCTGTTTTTAATTCAAGGCAGCACTGTTCAATTGTTTGCCAAATGCCTTCACCGGCGCAGTTGGCAAAGCTTGTCCGACACCGAACGTTTTACGGTCATTGTGGTGGTGGGCATGCTGTTGGTCACTGCGTTGTCAAACCTGCTTTTGGGGGCTTTGGCTGGCGTGTTGTTTGCCGCGGTGTATTTTTTGCGTCAGCAATCCGACACCGGGCTACACAGCATCACCACCCAGCCCAGCGCTCGATCGCGCACCATGCGCCCGCGCGCCCAGCGCCAACGCATCGACTCTGCATTTCAAAACCTCAAATGGGTGCGGTTTGAGGGCAACCTGTTTTTTGGCAACTCCCCAGCCATTTGCATCCGCCTGCAAGACGAATTAAAAGGCACCCCACTGGTGTTGCTCGATTTTTCCAAAATGCGCTACATCGACGACACCGCCGCCAGTGGCTTGGCCCGCTGCCTGCGCATGCTGAGTGGGCAAGCCAGCACCCTGGTGGCTGTGCTACCCTCCAACATTAACCCGGCCAGCGCAGGCCTGCCCCTGCTTGAAAACGCACTGGCCAGTGCGCAAGTGGCCACCCAGTGGCACATCGACGACGCCTTCCACGCCATGGAAGAACATGCTTTGGGCAAATGCCATGTGGGCGAAACCGGCATGGATGCCGAGCAAACCCTACAGGCCAGCCACCTGTGTGACGGGCTCAGCCACAATCAAACTGCCGATTTGCTGGGCATGTTCCAGGCGCAAACCCTTCAAACAGGCAAAGTGCTGTTTCACGAGGGTGACCCCCCGGGTGGTCTTTATATTCTTCAGGAAGGCCAACTAAGCGCCTGGCAGCAAGTGGGCAATAGCAGTGAGCGCCTGATGCGATTTTGCCCGGGCAGCCTGGTGGGTGAAATGGCGCTCATCGACCACAAAGCCCGCTCGGCAACCCTGGTGGCCGAGCACGCCTGCACCGTGTTAAGCCTGCCCCTGGGCCAATGGCAGCGGCTGCAAGCACAGCACCCGGACATTGCGCACATTGTGTTGGGCAACCTGGCCAAAGAGCTGGCGCTGCGCATCCGCCTGTCCAACCTCAGCCTGGCACTGCTGCAGTAGCACTGGCGGCTGTCAACCTCAGTTAAATAGAGGGTTTCCTCGTTGTACGCGGCCCAACCTTTGCCGTATTTTCACGGTTGTGCACAAAACCTGTTGATCTGGCATGAACAAGACCGAGTTTCAAAAACGCTACGGCAACACCATCCGAAAACCAAAATTATCACTGCTGTTGGGCGAAGCCCGCACCCCGCTGGAGGCAGCCAAACTGGCCGCCAGTTGGCGATTTTTGCCCCGCAAAGATGTGGGCCAAGGCCAAACCGTGCTGCTGTTGCCCGGTTTTGGTGCCAACAGCAAAAGCATGTCGCTCATCAAACGCTACCTGGACTCCCTGGGTTACAGGGCCTTGCACTGGAGTGCAGGGTTCAACCACGGCGAGGTGGGTAAACTGCTGCCACAGGTGATTGCCGACATCAAGCTGTACAGCGAACAAACCCAGTCGCCCGTCAAACTGGTGGGCTGGAGCCTGGGTGGCTACCTGGCCCGCGAGGCAGCCCGCGAAGTGCAGCAAAGTGTGAGCCGCATTGTCACCATTGGCAGCCCCGTGGTGGGGGGGCCAAAATACACCGCTTTCAAGTCGTTTTATGACGTGCGGGGCACCGACATCGACTCCATCGAAAACAGCACCCTGAAGCGCTTCGAGCAACCCATTGTGTGCCCCATTGTGGCCATGTACAGCAAAAAAGACCCCATCGTGAGCTGGCAGGCTTGTATCGACCGCTTTAGCCCCAACGTGGAGCACATCGAAATTGATGCACCCCACCTGGCCATGGGCGTGAGCAAAGAAGTGATCAATTTGCTGCCCTATGCCTTGGGCACGCCCGTCAAATAAGCTCCACCAGCAGCGCATACTAACTGGCCCCGAGGGAGCATGGCCCGATCAAAGGGCCAATTGCCCTTGTGCTCCGGGCAAACACCCGGTTGCAACTTTTGTGCAGGGGCGTAGACTAATTTGCAAGTGGACGGTGCCCGCACTGCCACACCACAAGGCAACAAAACCCTTGTGCCTGTACCTCACCGCATGCATGCCCGTCCTGCACGCCCAGCCCCGGCAGCCCAAGCCAGGGGGAGGGTCCCAATGTTAGCAACAAAGGGTTCAGCATGATTCGTCAACACTATCAACCTCTCGAACACATCAGCGCAGGCGCCACCGACGCAATCTCTGTGGCCGACCCCTCGCGCCCTTTAAAACTCACCGTTGACTCACCCGCTTTTGATGCCATGACCGACCTTCGTCGCGTTCACCCGGTGAGCATTTCTGGCAACGAAACCCTGGAACAAGCCCGCACCACCATGATTGTGTGTGGTGTGAAGCTGCTGTTTGTTCGCAACCCCGCGGGCCATTTGCAAGGCTTGATCACCGCCAACGACCTGGCGGGCGAACGTGCCATCAAAGAGGCCAGCGCCAGCAATCGCAACGTGCCCGAACTCACCGTCAACGATGTGATGGTCAAGCTCCCCGATCTGGAGTTTCTGGAATTCGGCGCCGTGTCACGCGCTGAAATCGGCCACATCATTGCCACGCTAAAAGCCCACAACCGGCAACACGCCCTGGTGGTGGACACCCGCGCCGGCAATATGCGAGTGGTGGGTTTGTTCTCGTCTACCCAAATTGCAAGGCAAATGGGAATCCCGGTGCTCGACCCGGTCAAGGCCATCAGCTTTGCCGAAATTGAAGCCGTGGTGGCCGCAGCCTAGGCTGATTTCAACAAAGTGGCCAACAAGGGGTGCTTCTGCCCCCGCGCACTCCACACCCCATGGATCTCTTCAAACAGGTCTTCGCTGCTGCCCAAGTAGCGAAGACCGCTTAAGGTGCCCTGCCCGCCCACACCCAAGCGGCTCACCGGAAACACCCCCATGCCCCGTGCCGCAAACACCGACATCAGAGCACTGTCTTCAAACTCGCCCACCACATTGGCGTGCACCCCCGCCTGCTCCAGCCAATGGTTAATGGCCAGCCGCAGACGCGAGTGCCCCGTGGGCAGCAACACGGGCAACTGTGCCAAACACGCCGGAAACTGCTGCACTGCCTTTTTGCGCACCCACTGCGCCGGGCCAAACCAATCCACTGGCGCGCGGTGCAATATTCGGCTTTGAACCCGCAAATTGGGCTGGCTTGCAGGGGGCTCGCCGGCCAACACCACATCCAAATGGTGCAGGGCCAATTCAGCCAGCAATTGTTCAGGCTCTCCTTCGTGGCAGGTCAAGTGCAAGTTGGGGGTGCTCAGCACCGTCTCCAGCAAGGCATGGGCGGCCAGTTTGGAAATGCCATCGCACAGCCCCACCCTAAACTGCACCCGTGGCTTGCTGCCCACCGCGCGCACACGCTCGGGCAAGGCCTGCCCCAGCCTGAAAATTTCATCGGCCATCACAAAGGCCTCGCGCCCCGCCTCGGTCAGCGCCACGCCCCGGCCAACGGGCTTGAACAACTGCATGCCCATCCACTGCTCCAATTCCCGCACCTGCACACTCACCGTTTGTATGGCCATGTTCAGGCGCTCGGCAGCTCTGGCAAAACCTCCCTCTTGGGCGACCATCCAAAAGTAATACAAATGCCGATAATTCATAAGCGATCAACCCCGCGCGCACATACTTCGTATTTTACGAAGTAACAGTTCAATTATTCCATGTTTTTCGGAAGCCATCTTTTGGTCACCATGGCAGGGTTTAAAAATCCTGTTCAATGGAGCAACACATGGATGCACTCATGGCCTTTCTTCAGGCCGACTTTTTGGGCACAGCCACCTGGATCTGGCTGTTATTCATCGGCATTGTGATTTCCCTGCTGGCCTTCGACCTCGGTGTACTGCACAAGGGCGACGAAGAAATCGGCGTTCGCGAAAGCCTGTTGCTGTCGGCTGGCTACATCACCGCGGCCTGTATTTTTGGTGCATGGGTGTGGTGGTACCTGGGTTCTGAGAGCGGCATGAACTACTTCACCGGCTTTGCCATCGAAAAATCACTGTCCATGGACAACGTGTTCGTGATCGCCCTCATCTTCACCTTCTTTGCCATACCCCGCCAATACCAGCACCGCGTGCTCTTCTGGGGCATTTTGGGTGTGATCGTACTGCGTGCCATCATGATTGGCCTGGGCGCTGCGCTGGTGAAAGAATTCAGCTGGGTGCTTTACCTGTTTGGTGCTTTCCTGGTGATCACCGGCATCAAAATGTGGTTTATCGCCGACCACGATCCCGACATCGAAAAGAACCCCATCCTGAAATTTTTGCGCAAGCACATTCGAGTCACGGACGGCCTTCGTGGCAACGCATTTCTGGTTCGCGAGGCAGATCCAAAAACCGGCAAAGTGGTGCGGTTTGCCACCCCCCTGCTGCTGGCGCTTATCCTGATTGAATTTGTTGACCTCGTGTTTGCCGTGGACTCGGTGCCTGCTATTTTTGCCATCACCACTGACCCCTTCATTGTGTACACCAGCAACATTTTTGCGATCCTTGGCTTGCGTGCCCTGTACTTCGCACTGGCCGCCATGATCCATCGCTTCAAGTACCTCAAGTACGCTTTGGCCCTGGTGTTGGTGTTCATTGGCAGCAAAATCTTCTTGGTGAACTTCATCGGCAAGTTTCCGCCTGCGATCTCACTGGGCGTCACCTTGGGCCTGATTGCTGGCGGTGTATTCTACTCGCTGTGGAAAACCAAATCGGAACCAGCCACCTTACAAACCGACAGCAGCCGCTAAGAAACATTCGGCATAAAAATTCACAAGGTTTGTATTTGCCCGCTGACCAACGGGCACCAACAAAAAGCCCGGCCTTGCGCCGGGCTTTTTATATTTCACAACGAACGATTGACTCAGGGCTTGGGCTGCTTCACCGCCTCAATGGCGATCAACACCTTCACCTCCGGGAAAAACCCGCGATCCACCGCATAGTCCAAATCAAATTCGGTCCGCTTAAATTCAGCCACCGCATTGGCCCCACACACCTCGGCTTTTTTCATGGGGTGCATAATGCACTTGAAGGTTTCAATCTTCAAAGGCACGGGCTTGGTGATGCCCTTCAGGGTAAGGTCACCTAACACTTCCACAGGCTTATCGCCCTCAAAGCGAATCCGGTTGGCCTTGTATGTGATGGTGGGGTGGGCCTCCACATCAAACATGTCCACATTCTTGGCGTGCTCGTTCATTTTTGCATGGCCAAAATCCAGGCTGGTGGCATCAATTTCAATGTCCACAGTGCCTGTTTTGTTGGCCCTGTCCAGCGTCACCGTGCCTTTGGTTTTTTCAAATTGGCCACGCCACAAAGACAAACCGCCCATGTGATCGGCTTCAAACGATGGGAACGTGTGGCTGGGGTCAACAATGTAGGTGTCTACCGCGGCAAGCGCACTGCCCGCGCTCAACAGGCCAACGCTTAAAAGAGCCGCCGCCAGGGGTTTGCCGTACTTCAAATTCATCCTGTACTCCTTTGCTTGAATTGGGGCATGGGCCGCACAATGGCTCACTTGGCCGCCGCCACCAGTTTGAAATCAATCACCACCTCATTGGCCACCAAGGTGGTGTCGGCCCACTCGCCATCGGCACCCACCTTGAAATCCAGCCGTTTGATGGTCGCTTTGCCGGTGAAGGTATTCATGCCACCTGCAGTTTGAATGCTCACAGGGAACTGCACCGGCTTGGTGATGCCGCGAATGGTCAACTCGCCGGTGGCTTGGTAACCCTTACCCGCTGGTTTAACCGACGTGACCGTGAATGTGGCCTTGGGATGTGCCTTTGAATCCAGCCAGTCTTTGCCCGCCACCTCTTTGTTGTACATGGGGTCGCCGAGGTCAAAACTTGCAGTGGACACCGACACACTGGCTTTGGCTTGGTCCGGCTTGGCCGGGTCAAACACAATATCGCCTTCAAACTGTTTGAAATCTGCGCTCACTGGCACATTGAATTGCTTGAATGTGGCGCTCACCCGGCTTTGTCTGGCGTCCAGGGGGGCAGCTTGCGCCACACCCACGCCACCGGCCAACACACCCATGCACAACGCCACCGCCACCGGTGCAAACCGCCTGCTTACTGCCTGCATCATCGTATCCACTGCCTCAATCTGCTTTCATGCCCGGGATCATTCGGCCCAGCACACCGTCTTTGTCCAGCACGTGGTGCTTTAACGCCATCAACACATGCCCCGCCACCAGCAAGACCAAGCCCTTGGCCGAAAGTTCATGCGCCAATTTCAGGGTGTCTTTCAATGCTGGGTCTTTTTCGATCAGCACCGGCAACTCGATTACCCCAAACCACACCACGGGGAAGCCCGACGCCAGGCTGTAAAAATACCCCAAAGTGGGCACCGCCAACATCAACACATATAAGGCCGCATGGCCCAGCTTGGCCATCAAGATGGTGCGGCGCCCCCAATGCGCCGGGTAACGAGGCACCTTTGAATTGATGCGCACCAGCAAACGCAACAGCAGCAAAGCCCACAAGGTTACACCCAGCCATTTGTGCCAGTTAAACATCTTCAGCTTAAATGGAGTAATGCCGGGAATGTCCACCATGTACAGGCCCATACCAAAGGCCGTCAAAATGCCAAGCGCCATGGCCCAGTGAACAATCACCATGGGCCAGCCGTAGCGGCGGTTTTCTTGCAAAGCGCTGGTCACAACTCAATCCCTCTGCGTGCTGTGGATCAAACTTCCACAATATTTGTTTGGGCTTAGCCCCTTTTTCAAGATACAATTTATAGTTGTTTTGCCGCTGCGTACAGGCCAAGGGGTAAATTGGTAGCACGGCATGGCCCGTTTCCCATTACAAGTGCTTTCAATCAGGACGTCGTATGAGCGATTCAAACGAACACGAACTACCTTTCAAAACGCCCAAGCAACTGATTTACGCCATCGTTGCAGCCTTCGTGATTCCCGTGGTTGTTATTATTTTGCTGGCCAAGTATGTCACCACCAGCGAAAAACCCGCAGCTGGCAGCACTGCACTCACCGCAGAAGCCATTGCCGAGCGCCTAAAGCCCGTTGGCACCGTGGAGTACGCTGATCCCAACGCCCCCAAGGTTCTTAAAACCGGCGCCGAGGTTTACAAGGCGGCCTGTGCAGCCTGCCACGACGCTGGCGCAGCTGGCTCCCCCAAGTTTGGCGACAACGGCCAATGGGCCAGCCGCCTCACCAAGGGCTTTGACACCCTGTGGCAAAACGCCGTCAACGGCATTGGCACCATGCCCGCCAAAGGTGGCGTGGCCAGCTTAGACGACATCGAAGTGGCCCGCGCCGTGGCCCACATGACCAACGCTGCAGGTGGTAACTTCACTGCCCCCGAGCCCAAGGCCGCTGCAGAAGCGCCTGCTGAACAAGCTGCAAAGTAAGGTTGAGGCCAGGTGGCTCTTACCCATCGAGCCACGCGGCAAGCCAATCAATAAGCCCCACGTAGGGCACCCGTCAAAACAAAAACCCCGCCATCACTTGATGCCGGGGTTTTTTCATTGCTAGTTATACATCGCTCTTTAGCAATCGTTCATCAGACAGTGCCCCACGCCCTTAAAAATCACCATGGCGTTTTCCACCACATCCGCCACAGGCTGCCGGCAGCCGTCCAGTGCCCAGCGGGCCGCCATGTAAAGCACCGAGCCCACCAAGCCCGAGGCCAGTAGCGTCGAGTTCAATTGGCTTTTGGGAACCCCTGCGCCTCCTTGTTCAATCAAGGGTCGAGCCAGGGTCTCGAGCATTTCCACGAAGCTGTAGAGCGTCTTAAGCGACAACTCCTCCAGCTGACGGTTCACCGTCAGCACCTCCACCAGCAAAATCCGGGCGGCCTCCGGGCTTTCCTTGAATTGGGTAAAAAACACATTCAAGCCTGCCCGTGTGGCCTGCTCGAGGTCGTCAGCCTCCACCTTCAGCAAAATCTTTTGGAGCTTGTCACGCAGCGTGTCGGTGATGTGCAGATAGCAGGCGGTAAACAGGGCCTCGGCATTGGCAAAGCTTTCGTAAAAATAACGCTCTGTTAGCCCGGCCTCTTGGCACAGACCTTTCACCGTGGCCGTGTGGTAGCCCGTGGAGCCAAACACCTTGATCCCCGCATCAATCAACTTCATGCGGCGCTCGGCCATGCGCTCCTCATTGGACACGCCGCGGTAACGCCGACCGGTGGCTTTGGCAAGGGTCTCTGGGGATTTGGCGTTCATGTTGGAAGGCTTATTCAAAAAATGGGCATTGACAGTATGAAGCCCCACCATTAAATTGACAACCACTATTGTCAAATACAAAGCTGCGGCCAGCCCGTACTTTAGCACCCCACACCAACAACACGGAGACTTCACTCATGAAATCATTTAAAGGCAAAGTGGCAGCCATCACTGGCGCCGCATCGGGCATGGGCCGCACACTGGCGCTGCAATTGGTGAAAGAGGGCTGCAGCGTGTCAGTCTCCGATGTCGACACCCAAGGTCTGGCCGAAACCGTGAAGCTTTGCAAAGCCGCTGCCAAAGAGGCAGGGCAAACCGTCAAGGTCACCAGCCAAATGCTGGACGTCTCCAACCGCGACGCCATGTACGCTTGGGCCGAGCAAACCGCCAAAGACCACGGCAAGATCAACCTGATTTTCAACAACGCAGGCGTGGCCTACGCCAGCCCAATCGAACACATCGACTACGATCGCTTCGAATGGATCATGGGCATCAACTTCTGGGGTGTGGTGTATGGCACCAAGGCATTTTTGCCACACCTCAAAGCCTCCGGCGATGGCCATATCATCAACACCTCCAGCCTGTTTGGCCTGTGTGCCCAACCCACCCAAAGCACCTACAACGCCACCAAGTTTGCGGTGCGCGGCTTTACCGAAAGCCTGCGTCAAGAACTCGACATGATGAACTGCGGCGTGTCGGCCACCAGCGTGCACCCCGGAGGCATTAAAACAGCCATCGCCCGCAAAAGCGTGGCCGCGCCTCAAATCGAAGAATTCACTGGCACCGACTCGGAATCGGGCAAACAATTCTTCGAGAAGTTTTTCATCACCAGCGCCGAGAAAGCCGCCGACATCATTTTGAAGGCGGTTAAGTCCAACAAACGCCGCGTGCTGGTTGGCCCCGATGCTGTGGCCATGGACGCCATGGTGCGCACCCTGCCCGAGACCTACCAAGCCATCATCGTGGGCCAGATGAAGAAAATGCGTGCCAAACAACTGGCCCGCAAAAAGCGCAAGGCGGCCGAAAAGGAAGCGCAAAGCGCATGAAAACCCTTTTGTTGGTGGGCGCTACAGGCGTGGTGGGGCACAGTGTGCTTCAACAAGCCTTGGCCCACCCGGATGTAGGTATGGTGGTGGCGCCCACCCGGCGCGCCTTGGCCCCGCACCCCAAGCTGCACAACCCCGTGGTGGATTTTAAGCACTTGCCTTCCCAGGCCTCCTGGTGGCGGGCCGATGCAGTGGTGTGCACCTTGGGCACCACCATCGGCAAAGCCGGGTCCGCTGAGGCGTTCCGAGCCGTCGACCTGCACCTGGTGAGGCAAATCGCCGTGCTGGCCCATCAAGCTGGCACTCCCTGTTTTGTGCTTAACTCCTCCACCATGGCCAACCCCAAGGCCAGGGGTCTTTACCTGCGCACCAAAGGCGAGGCCGAACAGGCCGTGCAAGCCATCGGCTTTGACAGCTTGACCATCGCCCGCCCAGGCCTGCTCGATGGGCAGCGGGAAGAATTCCGGCTCGGCGAAGAAGTGGGCCTGCTGGCCAGCCGCCTGTTCAATCCGCTGCTGCCAAAAAGGCTGCGCAGTGTCAAAGTGGATCGCTTGGCCAAAGCCATGCTGGCGTGCGCGGTGTTAGCTACACCGGGTGAAAAGCGTTTGGAATCCGAATATTTCCAGTGATTTCCGCTTTTTGGAAACCCCTCGCTCTGTCCATCATGAAGTTTTGTTAATTCTGATGGACAGCGATTCCCATGAGCACCGTGAACATCCTGCTGCTGGATGACTCCACAATCATCCTGAATGTTTGCGCCAAGCTGCTGAAGCACTGCAACATGGCGGTACGCACCGCCACCTCCGCCGCAGAAGGCATCCGCAACATTGTTGAACACGGCGTACCGCATGTGGTGGTCACCGACATCAACATGCCAGGCATGAGCGGCCTGGAACTCACGTCGAGATTGAGACAGGTGGCTCCGGGCCTGCCCATCATCATCATGACCTCGGGCGCCGACAAAGACTTGGTAAGAACCGCCAAAGAACTCGGCGTCAATGGCTGGCTCATCAAACCGTTCACAGCCGAGCAATTGATTGGCAAAGTCACAGAAGCGCTGGCCAGCCAACGACAAACCGCTTGAAGAGATACCCCTTTAGCTAGCGGCTTTGTTCAGCAGGCCCTTCAAGGCGCTCAAGCGGTCTTTGGGGCTCATTTTGGGTGTGTCGTCAGGCAAGTGCTTGTCTTCATCCAGTTGCAGTTCTTTAATAAACCGCGAGGGGAAACAACTCACCCATTCCCGAGCGCGCTTGCGTTTTTTACACCATGTAATATTCAAGCTGCGCTGCGCTCGGGTCACACCCACGTACATCAAGCGGCGCTCCTCTTCAAGCCGCTCATCGGTCAACTCCCGGCCATCTCCTTCGCCAAAGCTGGGCAAAATCGCCTCTTCACAACCAATCAAAAACACGTGTGGAAACTCCAAACCCTTGGCTGCGTGCAAGGTGCTCAACTGCACCGCATCGGGTCGGGTGCCATCGTCTTGGCGATCTAGCATGGTGATCAAGGCCACCTTCTGGGTCAGTTCCATCAGGTTTTGGCGGTCTTCCTCACCTTTCTCGCCCATCCACTTCACAAAGTCCAGCACGTTCTGCCATTTGGCCTGGGCGCCTCTTTCGTCGTGTTGCTCGTACAACCATTCCTCGTAGCCGATGGTCTTTAGCAATTCCGTGAGCAATTCGCCCGCAGGCTCGCGCTCAGCACGGTAGGTCAGTTTGTTGATGAACTGGCCAAAGGTACGCAGGGCCTCCAACATGCCGGCATTCAAATGGCTTTCTGCCCCGGTTTCAAACAAGGCCTGAAACAAAGACACGCCACGCTCGCCTGCGTAGGTGCCCAAGGCCTCCAGTGTTTTTTGACCAATGCCGCGTTTGGGCGTGGTCACCGCCCGAATAAACGCCGGGTCATCCTCGGGATTAACCAACAGGCGCAGGTACGCCAACACGTCTTTAATTTCGGCCCGCTCAAAAAAGCTTTGGCCGCCACTCAGGATGTAGGGGATTTTTTGCCTGCGCAGCGCCTGCTCCAAAATACGCGCCTGGAAATTACTGCGGTACAACACGGCGTAGTCGCCGTACTTGGCACGCCGCTCAAAGCGATGCCCGCTCAACATCATGGCCACCTGTTCGGCCTCGTGCTCATCGTCGGCCATCGCGGTGACCACAATCGGCTCGCCCGGCCCGTGCTCGCTCCACAAAGTTTTTGGAAACAGCTTGGGGTTGTGCTCAATCAGCCGGTTGGCAGCCTGCAAAATCCGCAGCGTGGATCGGTAGTTCTGCTCCAGCTTGATCACCTTTAACTGCGGGTAATCTTCAGTGAGTTGCCGAAGGTTTTCCAGTGTTGCCCCACGCCAGGCATAAATGGCCTGGTCATCGTCGCCCACCGCCGTGAACATGGCCCTGGGGCCGGCAATCAGTCGCAACAGGTCATACTGGCAGGCATTGGTGTCTTGCACCTCGTCCACCAACAGGTAGCGCAAGCGGTTTTGCCACTTGTCGCGCACCTCGGCATGGCTGGCCAACATGCGCGTGGGCTTTAAAATCAGATCGTCAAAATCCACCGCCTGGTACGCAGCCAGCGTGGCCTCGTAACTTTTATACAGGCGGGCAATTTGGGCTTCGTCCTCGGTTTGGCATTCGGCCAGCGCGGTGTCCGGGTCCTTCAAGCCGTTTTTCCACAGCGAAATCACACTCTGCGCTTTTCGAATCAATTGTTTGTCGGTGGTGCCGTATAGCTGCTGGACCAAACCGAAGGTATCGGTGGCGTCCAAAATGGAGAATCGGTTTTTCAAACCCGCGTGGGCGTGTTCTTCACGCAGAATGCGCATGCCCAGGCTGTGGAAGGTGCACACCAACAAACCCTTGGATTCACTGCTTTCCAGCAACTTGGAGGCCCGTTCCTCCATTTCTTTGGCGGCCTTGTTGGTGAAGGTTACCGCCGCAATGTTTTGCGCCCGCACCCCATGGTTTTGAATCAGGTGCGCAATTTTTTGAGTGATCACACGCGTCTTGCCCGAACCCGCGCCGGCCAGCACCAGGCAAGGGCCATCCACATAGTTCACTGCTTCACTTTGGGCTTTGTTTAAACCAAACGACATGGAGTTGAGACAGGCGCAAGCGCCCTTAAGAATATCAGCCCGTACTGTAGCAGACCCACCTACAGGTCCACAGGGTCCACTTCCAAAAACCAGCGAACCGAACCAGGCATGGCATACAGCATCGGCAACCAAGCGTCGATCAAACGGTGCAAAGCCGCCCGGGATTCGCTTTCGATGAGCATTTGGGCACGCTCTACCCCGCCCACACGCACCACTGGCAAGGGCACTGGGTCACAAAAAAACACCGGCTCTGCGGGGTCCATTAAGGGCTCTGCACACTGCCTGGCTTGGCTTAAAAACTGCACACAATTGCCCAAGTGTTTGTGGTCGGCCCTCAATGTGGCCTGGTAAGAGAACGGCGGCATGCGTGCCTCGCGCCGGGCTTGCATCTCGTGGTTGGCAAACCGCTCGTAATCATGCGCCTGCAATGCGGCAAACAGAGGGTGCTGCGGGTAACGGGTTTGCACCATCATGGTGGCCGCCCCTTCCCGCCGACCCGCACGGCCAGCCACTTGCATCAACTGGGCAAACAAACGCTCGGGTGCGCGGTAGGCGTGCGAATACAAAGACGCATCCACATTCAAGGCCAGGACCAAGGTGACATTGGCAAAATCATGGCCTTTGGCAATCATTTGGGTGCCCACCAGCACATCGGCTTGCCCACTGTGGGCTTGCGCCAGCTTGTCTTCCATTTGCCCTTTGTTGCGGGTGCTGTCTGCATCAATGCGAAGAATATTGGCCGTGGGCAACAAGCCAGCCAAGGTCTCTTCAATGCGTTGCGTACCGCGACCAAACCCTGTCAGGTCTTGGTTGCCGCAGCAGGGGCACTGCGTGGGCACCCGCTGGCCTGCACCGCAATGGTGGCAGCGCAAGGCACGCTCCCTTTTGTGCCACACCATGTGCGCGGTGCAGTGGTCGCAATTGGCCACCCAACCACAGGCATTGCAGACCATCTGCGGGGCATAACCGCGCCGATTCAAAAACACAATGCTTTGCTTGCCCGCTTCCAGGTTGGCCTGCAAGGCTTGCATGGCTGGCTCGGTCAGACCCTCTCTGGGCGGAAAATTCGCCGTGTTCACCAAGTGCACCTCGGGCAAGCGCGCCCCCGACACCGCCCGCTGCGGCAGGGCCAAGCGCTTGTATTGGCCCTGCTCGGTTTTAAGCCAACTCTCCAACGCAGGCGTGGCCGAGCCCAGCACCACCGGCACATTTTTCAATTTGGCCAACATCACCGCCATGTCGCGGGCGTGGTAGCGCATGCCATCTTGCTGCTTGTAAGAGGGATCGTGCTCCTCATCAACCACCACCAGCCCCAGGCGAGGCAACGGGGTTAGCACACCCAATCGGGTACCAATCACCACATCGGCCTTGCCCGTGGCCGCAGCAAACCAGGCCTTGGTGCGCGCCAGTTCGGGTAGGCCGCTGTGCAGCACGGCCACCCGGTGGGGGGCCAGGCGTTCTTCATACAAGCGCTGAGCAGCAGGCGTCAGGTTAATCTCGGGCAACAACACCAACACCTGCTGGCCCAAGGCCAACCTGTGCGCAACGGCATGCAAATACACTTCGGTTTTTCCGCTGCCCGTGACCCCATACAGCAAATGGGGCGCAAAGCCCTGCGCACTGTCAATGGCCTGCAGCGCTTGTTGTTGCTCCGGGTTCAGCGGCGGAATGGTCTTGTGGACAGGCGCTTGGGGGTTGGCGGCGGGGCTGCTTAAGGCCAATGCATGTGAACGCGCCTTGCCCACCATCACCGGCTCCACCCCTTTGGCGTTCAACACCCGCAACGCCTTGGGCAAAGCCTCCAGGGCAATCAAACCCACCGGGTGGTGGTAATAGCGTGCCGCAAAATCGATCAGTTGCCACCAGTCTGGGCCCAAGCACTCGCCATCGTCCAAGCAGGCCAGCACGGCTTTGATGCCCTTGTCCTCCACCGGCGCACCAGATTGGTGGTGAGCATGCACCGCCCCCACCAAGCCAATGCGCTGCTGCCGCCCCCAAGGCACGACCACCCGCTGCCCTTTTTTGGGGGCGACTGGCAAGGTCCATTGGTAAGTGAAAGGGTTTGGAAGCGGCGCAGCAATCCACACATCCACAAGGGCAGGGGTTCCCCCAAAAGGGGAGGGGGCTTGGGGTGGACTCGGGTCTGTGTTCACAGCTTACTTTAAGTTATTCCACTAGCTAACTTGAATTCGCTGAATTACATGCTTGTTCACACAAATTGTGGATAACTTTGTGGACATGTATTACTGCGATTCGCAATTGGACTAACCGATGCCCGTGGTTTTGTAAAGTGCACGCGTGCGATTACAAAATAATATTGTTATATAACAATAACTTGCTGGACCTTAAAGCCTTAGCGGGCATCGTGCGTTGCAAAAATTAACATCTCGAAGCTTGCGCCAAAAATGTGCATAACTTCCTGAGATCACTGCCTTTGTTTTCGGCTGTAACTGTGCACCGCATTCACCATCACCTCCACGGCGGCTGGATCGGTGAATTGCGAGATGCCATGCCCCAAGTTGAACACATGGCCCACACCGGGCTGGGGCAGCCCAAAGCTTTCCAGCGCCTTAGCCACCTCGGCTTCAATTTGGGCAGGTTGAGCAAACAGCACATTGGGGTCCAAATTGCCCTGGATGGCGCAGCGCTCACCCACGCGTGCACGCGCATTGCCCAGGTTAACAGTCCAGTCCACGCCCACCGCGCTACAGCCAGACGAAGCAATGTCTTCCAGCCACAAACCGCCACCTTTGGTAAACACGATCGACGGGATGTCTTCAACAAAGCCACCCCGGTTGGCCTGCAAAGGCAACGCTCGCACAATTTTCTTGATGTAATTCAAGCTGAATTTTTGGAAAGCGCCATCGGCCAACGCTCCACCCCAGCTGTCAAAAATCATCACCGCCTGAGCGCCCGCCTCAATTTGGGCTTTCAAGTATTGGGTAACAGCCTCTGCAGTCACTTCCAAAATGCGGTGCATTAAATCCGGGCGCTTGTACAACATGGTCTTGACCTTGCGGAAGTCGCTGCTGCCACCGCCTTCCACCATGTAGCAGGCCAGGGTCCAGGGGCTACCAGAAAACCCAATCAAAGGCACTCGGCCATTCAAAGCCTTGCGGATGGTGCTGACCGCATCGGTCACGTATTTCAGGCTGCTGCCCACGTCGGGCACGGCCAACTTGGCCACGTCTTCCTCGGTGACCAGCGGACGCTCAAAGCGCGGGCCCTCGCCTTCTGCAAAGTACAGTCCCAAACCCATGGCATCAGGCACGGTAAGGATGTCTGAAAACAGAATGGCGGCATCCAGCTTATAACGCTCTAAAGGCTGCAAGGTGACCTCACACGCCGCCTCGGGGTTGGTGCACAGCCCCATGAAGTTACCCGCCTTGGCCCGGGTGGCCCGGTACTCTGGCAAATATCGACCTGCTTGGCGCATCAACCACACAGGTGTGTACTCGGTGGGTTCGCGGCGCAGTGCACGCAAAAAAGTGTCGTTGACGGGGGGTACAAAACTACTCATGGGAATGGATGTCCGGCTGCTGCATTCAAAGGTTGGTAAACAATCGCTGGTGCTCTGTTTTCAAGCACAGGTCCATCACGCAGGGTAACCCCGCGGCTGTGGCCTTGCTCATGACCTGCTCGTTGCGTATGCCCAGTTGCAACCAAATGGCGCCTGCGCCCACCTTCAGCGCCTGGTTGAGCACCTCGGGGGTGTGCTCGGCCCGGCGAAACACATCCACCAGGTCGATTTTTTCGCCTGTGGCTTCCATGGCCGTTTTCAGGTCGGGGTAACAGGTCTCGCCCATCAGCCCACTGGGGCGCCCCTGAAGCGCGGGGTTGATCGGCAATATGC
This sequence comes from Limnobacter sp., assembly GCF_964228395.1. Classification (GTDB taxonomy): domain Bacteria; phylum Pseudomonadota; class Gammaproteobacteria; order Burkholderiales; family Burkholderiaceae_B; genus Limnobacter. Next base: position 10,045 of record NZ_CAXQZX010000050.1, on the reverse strand, counting down.
GATAACCTTGAGTTTGCAGGTACTTGGCCACAAAAAAACTGGGCTTGTGGGCCTGCGACGAGAACCCCACCACCGCGATGGTTTTGGTGTTCTGCAGCAGGGTTTTTAATTCAGAATCTTGCATGGCAACCTGGGCATCGGGCGCTGGCGAAAAATGAGCCTCCATTGTGCCTTAAATTCGCATAGTAGAGCGCCAATGCAAGCCAGCCCGCGTGCCCTGCTTTGGCCGGTACTCGCAACCCACGCCACCTTGGTAGGCCAAAGCCTGCAAACATTCAAACACCCTCGGGTAATGCAGTTCGCTTAGATCGGGCTCATGACGCTCGGGCACCCCTGCAATTTGAATGTGTTTAACCCGACCGGTGGGCAAATACGCCTCCAGCTTCCGGATCACATCGCCTTCCATAATTTGGCAATGGTACAGGTCCATTTGCACGCCCAGGTTGGGGGCATCAATGCGCATCACCATGGCATGGGCCTGCGCCTGCGTGTTGAGCAGGTAGCCAGGCACATCCCTGGTGTTGATGGGCTCAATGAGCCACACAATTGGCAGATGCGCCATTTCGCGGCATAGCCAGCGCAGGTTGTCTTCATAACAGGCCCAGGCATCCTCGATCGATGGCTCATGGGGCTGACCATTCACAACCCCAGCCAGCACATGCACATGCGGAACACGCAAGGCCAGGGCATACTCAGCGGCCCGGTAAGCGGCTTCTTTGAACTCATCGCGTCGATTTGGCAAACAAGCCAAGCCACGGTCACCTCCAGACCAATTGCCACAGGGCGCATTGATCAGCAGCCAATCCACCCCGGCGCGGTTTGTGGCACTTTGCAACTGCTCGGGGGCGCACTCATAGGGAAACATGCATTCCACATGCTTGAAGCCATCTTCCGCAGCGGCGGCAATGCGGTCCACAAAAGCCCATTCGGTGTACATCAGGCTAAGGTTGGCCGCCAGCTTCATACCTCAAACACCAGGTTGGGGTTGAAAAACGGATTTTCGAAGGCCTGTGCGGTAATGGCCCCCCCGCCTTTCTGCATTTTTCGGGCCTTTCCCTTTTTGCGTACATAGCCCCTGGGGTTCACCAGCACGCGGGTGCTGCAGCCATTTTGGTGCACGGTGTAATCAAACGAATCGTGCATGTGGCCATGCACCCACACATCAGCCTTGCCCATCAAGTGGCCCAGGTCAGACACAAAAGCTGCATTGATGGGGCTCAAATTAAACCGCGGGTGAATACTCTGGGGGTGTGGCGCGTGGTGGGTGACCACCACCGTTTTGCCTTCAAAGGGCTTGGACAATTCGGCCTGCAACCATTCAACATTTTGCGCATGCAAATCGATGCCCATGGTGGGCGTAAAAGGCTTGCCACGCTGGCGTATGAGCTTGTAATCGGGCAAAAACGCTTTGGCCACCAGTTCAGCACCAAAACGCCATCCCGGCTGAATGTTGTAGTCGGTCCACAGGGTACATCCCAAAAACCGGATTCCCTGAATAGTCACGGCGCGGCGTTGCAGATAGTTCAGCTGTTTGGCTGCTGCAAGATCCTCCAATTGCTGATCCAGAATATCGATGTCGTGATGGTAGTACTCATGGTTACCCGACACATACACATGGTCTTTGCCACCCAATGCCGCCAAGGCCTGAAGGCCCTGGGTGCCCTGGTGGATGTCCCCGGCCAAAATGACCAGATCCGCTTGGGGCGGTGGCGTGGGAATGCAATCCAGCGCGGGGAAGCTGCGCAGGGTTTCAAGGTGCAGGTCAGAGTAAAGCGCGATTTTCATCCATTCATTTTAACCCGGCACTGCTTCAACACGAACCGTCACACGCCTTCAGATTGCAGTGCACTGGCCATTTGGTCGATGCAACGCAAAATGTGGTCTTCCAGAATTTTGGCGCTGATGTGGCGCCAATCCAGGCGGTTGATGAATATCAATTGATCCTGGTCATTCAAGGCAAACCAAGTGGGTATGGGCGTAGAGCCTCCCATTTCCCGGTTTGCGATCAACACCTTTTTGGCGGCTTGCAAGGTGTCGGCCCGGAAGCGGGTTAGCTCAATGTGAATGTCCATCCAATGCACACCCTCCATTTCGCCGGCAACCAACCGGACTGGCTGATCGTTGAAATAAAACACCGGGCCATCTGGAAATTGCTTGGAAGGGCGACGAGAAGATAAGTCGCGCGTGAGGTCGTCGAATTTTGCGTAGTTCATGGGGGCTCCTTATGTGCCCCTTTGTGTACCGTCAACCACCCGGGGGTTCCATGCGCTCCGGCTGACTGGCCATCGGCACCCCAAAAAACAAAAGCCACGGCTTGCACCGCGGCTTTTGAGCACTACATAAAAAGATTGCTGTTTAGCGCACTTTTTTCAATCGCTTCAGCGCAGCCAGCTGAGCAATGGCCGAGGCCAATTCAGCCTGAGCTTGGGCGTAATCCACATCGCTTGCACGACTGGCCAAGGCCTCTTCCGCCAATTTTTTGGCTTCCGCAGCTTTGGCTTCATCCAGGTCTTTACCGCGAACTGCGGTGTCGGCCAGCACGGTCACTGCATTGGGTTGAACCTCCAACACACCACCGTTAACAAACACCACCTCTTCTTCGGCTTGACCAGCAATCTTGATGCGTACTGTACCAGGCTTGATGCGGGTAATCAGTGGGGTGTGTCGAGGGTAAATACCCAGTTCACCCTGCTCACCGGGCAAAGCCACAAACTCGGCCTCGCCTTCGAAGATGGACTCTTCCGCACTCACCACATCCACGTGGATTGTAGACATACTCATTTCCTTTGTGACGCGCACCGCCCAACTCAAGGCCAGACGGTGCTTTGTTCACCCGTCGGATTACTGGATCTTCTTGGCTTTCTCGAAGGCCTCGTCGATGGTACCCACCATGTAGAAGGCCTGTTCGGGCAGTGCGTCGCACTCGCCGTTGACGATCATCTTGAAGCCACGAATGGTTTCTTTCAGTGGTACGTACTTGCCGGGAGATCCGGTAAACACTTCGGCCACTGTGAAGGGCTGAGAGAGGAAACGCTGGATCTTACGGGCACGGGCCACAACCAGTTTGTCCTCGGGGCTCAGTTCATCCATGCCCAGAATCGCGATAATGTCACGCAGTTCTTTGTAACGCTGCAGGGTTTGTTGTACGGCACGGGTGGTGCTGTAGTGCTCGTCACCGATCACGTTGGGGTCAACCTGGCGCGAAGTGGAATCCAGAGGATCCACGGCAGGGTAAATACCCAAAGCGGCGATGTCACGAGACAACACAACCGTCGCATCCAAGTGAGCAAAAGTGGTCGCTGGGGATGGGTCGGTCAAGTCGTCCGCTGGTACATACACGGCCTGAACCGATGTAATGGAGCCCTTCTTGGTCGAGGTAATACGCTCTTGCAGACGGCCCATTTCTTCGGCCAATGTAGGCTGGTAACCCACGGCAGAAGGCATACGGCCCAACAACGCGGACACTTCAGTACCAGCCAGGGTGTAGCGGTAAATGTTGTCCACGAACAGCAGAACGTCACGGCCTTCGTCACGGAAGTACTCAGCCATGGTCAGGCCAGTCAAGGCAACGCGCAAACGGTTGCCAGGAGGCTCGTTCATCTGGCCATACACCAGTGCCACTTTGTCCAACACGTTGGAGTCTTTCATCTCGTGGTAAAAGTCGTTGCCCTCACGGGTACGCTCACCCACACCGGCAAACACGGAGTAACCACCGTGCTGCTTGGCGATGTTGTTAATCAGCTCCATCATGTTCACGGTCTTGCCCACACCGGCACCACCGAACAGACCCACTTTACCGCCCTTGGCGAACGGGCAAATCAGGTCAATCACCTTGATGCCGGTCTCCAGCAATTCTTGCGAGGGGGACAGTTCATCAAAAGAGGGGGCTTTTTGGTGAATGGCGCGTGTTTGCTCGGCTGTCACAGGGCCAGCTTCGTCAATGGGGCGGCCCAACACGTCCATGATTCGGCCCAGAGTGGCCTGGCCCACGGGCACGTTGATTGGCTTGCCTGTATTTTTAACAGCCATGCCACGGCGCAAGCCGTCTGATGCACCCAAACAGATGGTACGAACCACACCGTCGCCCAGCTGCTGCTGAACTTCCAGAGTGAGTTCGGAACCTTCCATGGTCAGCGCGTCGTACACTTTCGGCATTTGGTCACGGGGAAACTCCACGTCAATCACCGCGCCGATACACTGTACGATTTTTCCTTCGTTAGTCGCAGTACTCATCGTTTCTTCCTTAATTCAAAATCGTTCAGAACTTCGCTTAAACCGCAGCAGCGCCGCCCACAATTTCTGCCAGTTCTTTGGTAATGGCAGCCTGGCGGGCTTTGTTGTAGGTCAGTTGCAGTTCATTGATCACATTCTTGGCGTTGTCAGACGCGGCTTTCATCGCAACCATACGGGCCGATTGTTCAGAAGCCATGTTCTCGGCCACAGCCTGGTACACCAGCGCCTCGATGTAACGCAGCAACAGCTGGTCAATCACGGCTTTGGCATCGGGCTCGTAGAGGTAGTCCCATGACATGCTGCCTTCATCGGCCTGCAGGCGATCGCCACCCAAGGGCAGCAATTGCTCAAACACGGCTTCCTGTTTCATGGTGTTCACGAAACGGGTGTAGGCCAGGTACACGGCATCCACTTCACCAGCCACATACGCATCCAGTTGCACCTTGATGGCGCCGATCAGGCTCTCCAGGTTGGGCGCATCGCCCATCTGAACCACTTTGGACGTCACTTCCACGCCAATGCGGTTAAAAAAGCCAACACCTTTTGAGCCCACTGCTGTTGCACGAACCTTGGCACCTTTGGCTTCAAATTCCTGAAACTTGTTGGTGACCAAACGCAGCACGTTGGTGTTCAAACCACCGCACAAACCTTTGTCGGTTGTTACAACAATGGCTGCGACATTTTTAATGGTGTCGCGGGCCACCATGTACTCGTGGCGATATTCAGGATTGGCCTTGGACAGGTTGGCGCAAATGTTGCGCACCTTGTCTGCGTAGGGACGAGCCGCACGCATACGGTCCTGGGCTTTCCGCATTTTTGATGCGGCCACCATTTCCATCGCCTTGGTGATCTTGCGCGTGTTTTGAACGCTCTTGATCTTGTTCCGGATTTCTTTCATTCCTGACATCGTATTTCCTCCAATCACCGGGAGAGGCCCCGTGGGCCCTCCTGGTTATGCGGTGGTATAAACAGATCGCTCTGATTAATACGCGCCAGTTTTCTTGAATGACTTTACAGCCTCGTGCAGCTTGGGCTCGTCGTCTTTCGACAATTCCTGGGTCTGCTCGATGCGGTCAATCAAATCCTTGTGGCTGGTCAACATGAACTGACGCAATGCAGATTCAAAGGCCAGAACGCTCTTGACTTCCACGTCGTCGAGGTAACCGTTGTTGATCGCAAACAAAGCCAGGCCCAACTCCCAGGTTTGCAGGGGAGCGTACTGAGGCTGCTTGAGCAATTCAACCACGCGCTTACCACGTTCCAACTGACGGCGGGTTGCTTCGTCGAGGTCAGAAGCAAACTGCGCAAACGCAGCCAGTTCGCGGTACTGGGCCAAGTCGGTACGAATACCACCGGACAGCTTTTTAACCACTTTGGTTTGCGCTGCACCACCCACGCGAGACACCGAAATACCCGCGTTGATCGCAGGGCGAATACCGGCGTTGAACAGGTCAGTTTCCAGGAAGATCTGACCGTCAGTGATCGAAATCACGTTGGTTGGAACGAACGCTGTCACGTCACCCGCTTGGGTTTCAATGATAGGCAGGGCGGTCAAAGAACCGGTTTTGCCCTTCACTTCACCCTTGGTGAATTTTTCAACATACTCTTCGTTCACGCGGGAGGCACGCTCCAGCAGACGGCTGTGCAGGTAGAACACGTCACCTGGGTAAGCTTCGCGGCCGGGAGGACGACGCAGCAACAGGGAAATTTGACGGTATGCCACGGCTTGCTTGGACAGATCGTCGTACACAATCAAGGCGTCTTCGCCGCGATCGCGGAAGTATTCGCCCATGGTGCAACCCGAGTAAGGTGCCAGGTATTGCATAGCGGCAGACTCGGAAGCGGAAGCAGCAACCACGATGGTGTAGTCCATCGCGCCGAACTCTTCGAGTTTGCGAACCACGTTTTGAATGGAAGAGGCCTTTTGACCCACAGCCACGTAAACGCAGGTCACGCCTTTGCCTTTCTGGTTGATGATGGCGTCAACGGCCACAGCGGTTTTACCAGTTTGACGGTCGCCAATGATCAGCTCACGCTGACCACGGCCGATCGGCACCATGGAGTCAATCGCTTTAATACCGGTTTGCACTGGCTGGGACACCGATTTACGGTCAATCACGCCAGGCGCCACTTTTTCAATCACGTCGGTCAGCTTGGCATTCACGGGGCCTTTGCCGTCGATGGGCTGACCCAGTGCGTTCACCACGCGACCACGCAGTTCGGGGCCCACGGGCACTTCCAGAATACGGCCGGTACACTTGACCTGGTCGCCTTCAGAAATGTGCTCGTATTCACCCAAAATAACAGCACCCACGGAATCGCGTTCCAGGTTGAGCGCCAAACCGAATGTATTGCCGGGGAATTCCAACATTTCGCCCTGCATTACATCGGACAAACCATGAACGCGGCAAATACCGTCGCTCACGGACACCACTGTACCTTGTGTCCGGATGTCGGCCGATGATCCGAGGCCTTCGATCCGGCTCTTGATCAGTTCACTGATCTCAGAGGGATTAATCTGCATATTGATTGCTCCAATTTCGTTTGAGGCCAAGTCAGGCTGTCAAAGCCGCCTTCATCGCGTTGAGTTTGCCGCGCACCGAACTATCCAAAATCTGATCACCCACAGTGACGCAAACGCCACCGATGAGGGACTCGTCCACCTGAACAGTGATGTTCAGCTTGGAACCAAATTTTTTCTCCAGTGCGCCACGGATGTTCTGAACATCAGAGTCAGCCAAAGGGAAGGCCGACGCAATCACTGCATCGGCTGCGCCTTCGTGCGCATTCTTCAATTCCACGAACTGTCGAGCGATTTCTGGCAGGGCCAGCAAACGGCCATTTTCCACGAGCGCCGCAAGAAAGTTTCTAGCAGGCGCATCCGCCGGTGTCTTGGTCAGTTCAACAAACAAGTCCAACACTTGCTGGTCAGACAACTTAGGGTTGCTGGCCAACAAATGAATGTTGTCGTTGCTTGCCACTGCCGACCACGACTGCAGCCAATCATTCCACTGGGCAATGTTCGAAGTTTTTGCAACTTCAAATGCAGCCTCAGCGTAAGGACGGGCGATGGTGGATAGTTCGACCATGTTTTGTTTCCTTCAGCGTTGGGCTTACAGCTCAGCTTTCAGTTGATTCAGCAAATCAGCGTGGGCTTGAGCGTTCACTTCCTTCTTCAGGATTTGCTCTGCACCTTTCACCACCAAAGTGGCCAGTTGCTCACGCAGCTGGTCACGGGCGCGTTGCGCCTCGTTGGCGGCCTCAGCTTCGGCCTGCGCCAAAATGCGCTTGCGTTCTACTTCGGCTTGTTGTTTTGCTTCTTCAATGATCTGCTGGGCGCGCTTTTCTGCTTCTGCCAGGCGCTGCTGATTCTCGGAACGGGTTTGAGCCAGTTCCTGTTCAGCTTTGCGACCTGCATCAGCCAAAGCTTGCTTGCCACGTTCAGCAGCGGCCAGGCCGTCTGCGATTTTCTTTGCACGCTCATCGATGTTTTTCATCAGGGGCGGCCACACATATTTCATGGTGAACCAAGCCAGGATGAAGAAAACGATCAGCTGCGCGAACAGCGTTGCGTTTAAGTTCACGGCATGTTTCCTCTAAAACGCACGGACAAACTTAAAAACGTCCGTGCGGTGTTGTTCGAAGGAAGCGGCTGTAAATTAACCGACGAAGGGGTTGGCGAATGCGAACATCATCGCGATACCAACACCGATCAGGAACGCAGCGTCGATCAGACCGGCCAAAACGAACATTTTGGTTTGCAGTTCGTTCATCAGTTCGGGCTGGCGAGCGGAGGCTTCCAGGTACTTACCACCCATGATCGCGATACCGATACAGGCACCAATCGCACCCAAACCAATGATCAGGCCACAAGCGAGAGCTACGAGAGCAACGTTAGTCATGACGACAACTCCTTCAATTTAAAAAAGTGAAAATTAAAAAAACCAAAAACTTCAAATCTTGTTATGAATTACCAACCGCTTTGGGGCCTTAGTGACCCTGATGCGCCTGACCGATGTAGATCAGGGTCAGCATCATGAAAATGAAGCCCTGCAACAACACGATCAAAATGTGGAAAATCGCCCAAATGGTTCCGGCCAAAATATGACCGAGGAAGGCGAAAGCACCACCCAAGGACAGTGCCGCAGCACCACCCAGCAAAGCGATCAGCATGAACACCAATTCACCCGCATACATGTTGCCGAACAGTCGCATGCCCAAAGACACGGTTTTAGCAGCAAATTCAATCAGGTTCAGCACAAAGTTGGGGATCCACAGCAGCGGATTGGCACCGAAAGGAGCACAGAACAACTCGTGCACAAAGCCACCCGCGCCTTTGATTTTGACGGAGTAGTACAGCATCAGACACAACACACCCAGGGACATGCCCAATGCGCCGTTCAGATCGGCCGTGGCCACCACACGCATGTAGGGATCGCCGGGGCTGGCAGCCAGGCCCAGGCTATACAGCAGCTGGCCCCAGGCCATGGGAATCAAATCCACAGGCACCAAGTCGAAAGCATTCATGACCACGATCCAGCAGAACACGGTCAGTGCCAGGGGTGCGATGAATGTGCGGTCGCCATGCACGATGGCTTTGGATTGGGACTCCACCATTTCAACCAGCAATTCGACGAATCCCTGAAAACGACCCGGCACGCCCGAGGTCGCTTTAAGTGCAGCTTTGCGCAGGAAGAAGATCACCAACAAGCCAGAGAGCAGCGAGAAAAACATGGTGTCGAGGTTGATCACGGAGAAATCAACAATGAAACCTTGCTTCGCTGTGGCGAAATGTTGCAAGTGATGGACGATGTAATCTGAGGGGGTTAGCCCGTGCTCTGAAGATGCCATACTTATCTCAAGAAAAATGCCAAAAAATAGCTTTTGAGGGTGAGCACCGCGGTGAGGATCAGGGACCACCAAACCAAGTTCGGGTCGACCTGACTCGCTACAAACATAATCGCGATGGTTGCTCCAACCTTCAGGAATTCTCCAGCCAAAAACACAACCGTGCCGCCCACTGGCGTTTTACTGCCCAAGGCGAGCCTGGCAGCAAACAGCGTACTCGGCACAGCCACAGCCACAAGCCCCCACAACGCCGATTGCGCATGGTTGGCGGACACCAAGAACATGAGCAAGCACACTGCTGCTCCAACGACCCACTGGAGTCCGATAATTTTCCACATGACTTTTGCTGCGCTGCCACATTGCCCAATTTTGGGGCGTTGATCCCCCGGATGGCGCATGTGTTTTTGACAAACCCGCAGATTATAGGGGTTTGCCTTGGCCTTCGTCAAACAAAAACCGGCTTATTTTTCAAGGCCGCCGCGGCCCTGCATTACAACTCTTCTTTTGGAAAACCAATGCGCTGCAAAACACCGTCCAATTCATCGAGATTGTTGAATTTGATGGTCAAGGTGCCCTTGCCTTTGGGCGAGGCCTTCAGCGCCACTGCGCAAGCCATCCAGTCGGCCAGGCCCTCTTCCAAACGCCGGACATCTTGATTTTGAGAAGCCTTGCTGGCCACACGGTCTTTGTCGCTCGCCCAATCATTGACCAGTTTCTCGGTTTCGCGCACAGACAGACGTTTGTTGACCACCTCATTGGCACATGCAATCTGCTCTGCGGCTGACAAGGTGAGCAACGCGCGGGCATGGCCCATTTCAATGTCGCCAGCCAGCAACATGGTTTGCACGGGCTCGGCCAGGTTCAACAGGCGCAGCATGTTGCTTGTTGCACTGCGGGATCGACCGATGGCATTGGCTGCATCTTCGTGCGTGAGATTAAACTCGCGAATCAAACGTTGCACGCC
>NZ_CAXQZX010000049.1:0-7961 GCF_964228395.1 Limnobacter sp. | reverse complement strand
TCGCTGTGCTGCTGTAGAAATTGCGGCACAAATCGCCCTGTCGACTCCTCGCCATACACGTTGCCGCCATAAGGGTTGGCGCCATCGTCCAGCCCTTTGGGCGCACTCTGTTGGGTGCGGTTCAACTTTAGATTCAATTGTTCTGCGTACCCTGCATCGCCATCCGAGGTGGATTTGTTGATCACCAACTCTGGAAAGGCAAATATGACGACCACCATCAGCAACTGCATGATCACAAAGGGCACCGCACCTTTGTAGATGTCTATGGTCTTCAAGCCAGCGGGCGTGACCGACTTCAGGTAGAACAGGGAAAATCCAAAAGGTGGCGTTAAAAAAGAGGTCTGAAGATTCATGGCGATCATCACCCCAAACCACACCAAGTTGATGTCCAGTTGCTGGGCCACTGGCACCAGCAGGGGTATTACGATGAATGCGATCTCAAAAAAATCCAGAAAGAATCCCAATACAAACACCAGAATTTGCACCGCCACCAAGAAGCCCAGTTCGCCACCCGGCAATCCAGTCATGAGGTGCTCCACCCAAATGTCGCCGTCAATCGCACGAAAGGTCAGGCCAAACACCGTGGAGCCAATCAGGATGAACATCACAAAACACGACAACTTGGTGGTGCTGTCCAATGCATCCTTGAGCAATGTAATGTTCAAGCGTTGTTTTGCCCAAGCCAAAACCAAAGCGCCCACTGCACCCATGGCACCCGCTTCAGTGGGGGTGGCCAGCCCAACAAAAATGGTACCTAGAACCAAAAAAATAAGAGCCAGGGGTGGCACCAATACCACCAAGGAACGGTAGACCAAAGTGCGCGTGGGCAGGTTAAAGTGGCCGCGGGGCAGGGCGGGTAGGTCTTGAGGACTCGCAATGGCCTTGCACACAATGTAGAGCAAAAAGCAGGCAACCAGGAGCAGACTTGGCAACATGGCACCGGCGTACATGTCCCCGACCGACACCCCCAACTGATCAGCCATTACGATGAGCACCAGACTGGGGGGAATAATTTGCGCCAAGGTGCCAGAGGCTGCAATAACGCCGGTCGAAACCCTCGGGCTGTAGCCATGTTTAAGCATGATGGGCAAAGAAATCAGGCCCATCGAAATCACCGATGCCGCCACCACCCCTGTTGTAGCGGCAAGCAAAGCCCCCACCAGCACGATGGCCATGGCCAAGCCGCCACGAAGCGCACCAAACAACATGCCCACGGTTTCAAGCAGGTCCTCGGCCATTTTACTGCGTTCAAGCACCAGCCCCATGAACGTAAAAAATGGAATGGCAAGCAAGGTGTCATTGCTCATGATGCCAAACAAGCGCTCGGGCAATGCTTGAAGCAGAGCCGGGCTCATCAAGCCTTGCTCAATCGCAATGTAGCCAAACAGCAATCCGTTTGCGGCCAAGGCAAAAGCCACCGGGAAGCCCGACAGCATGAAGGCCAGCAACACCGCAAACATGAGAGGGGCTAGCCACTCGACAGGTATAAACGGCATGGTTATTCCTTCGCGGCAAGCCGGTGAAATGTTTTAATCATTTCAGACACAACCTGCAGACCGAGCAAGGCAAAGCCAAGCACAATCATGAGCTTGGCTGGCCAACGGACGAGGCCACCCGCATCGGGCGACATTTCATTGGCCTGCCATGAGAGGTAGAAAAATTCCCAGCCATGCACTGTCACAAAACCCACCAAAGGCAGCACAAACAGCAAGTAGCCAGCAGCATCCACCAGCGCTCGGGCGCGAGGTGTAAATCGACTGGCAAGAATGTCAATTCGAACATGCGCCCCCTCTCGAAGCGTGTAGGCGGCGCCCAATAAGAACACCGTTCCGAACAGGTACCATTGAATTTCCAACCAGCCATTGGAACTCATGTTGAATAGCTTTCTGACCACGGCATTGCCTGCCGAGATCAGGATGGCAGCCAGGACCAAGCCGCCCATGGCCTTGCCAACCAGCCCGTTGAGCCGGTCAATCAGTTGAGCCAGGGCGATGAGGTTTTTCAAGCTTTGAGATCCAGGCGTTGGCGACTGGCGTGCACAGCGGCCAGCACCTGTTGAGGATTGGTCCCGCCAATGTGATTACGCGCGTTCAAAGAACCCTCCAAAGTGAGCACGGCCAGTAAAGTGGAGTCCACCAAGTCATCCGAATAACCCAATTCACCCAGGTGCAGCGCTTCCTGCAGTTGCTGCACGGTCAGCGCCTCCAGGCCGCAGGCGTGCTCGTCGCAGTAACGCACGGCGCGTGCCACCGCCTCATGGGCATCTCTAAAAGGCATGCCGCGCTTGACCAGGGCATCGGCCAGGTCGGTGGCCGTGGCATAGCCTTCCAAAGTGGCGCGTTTCATGTTCTCTGGTTTTACGCGAATTCCTTCTACCATTTCAGCAAAGATGGTGAGCGTGTCGACCAGCGTGTCCACGGTGTCAAACAGAGGTTCTTTGTCTTCCTGATTGTCTTTGTTGTAGGCCAATGGCTGGCCTTTCATCAGGGTGAGCAAGCCGGTGAGGTGGCCGTACACCCGTCCAGTCTTGCCGCGTGCCAGCTCGGGTACGTCAGGATTTTTCTTCTGGGGCATGATGGACGAGCCGGTGCAGAAACGATCAGGCAGGTCGATGAACGCAAAACGAGGGCTCATCCAGACAATGAGTTCTTCAGACAAGCGCGAAATGTGCATCATCACCAAACTGGCGGCAGCACAAAACTCAATGGCGAAATCGCGGTCAGAGACGGAATCCAGGCTGTTGCGCGTGGGGGCTTCAAAGCCCAGCAATTCGCAAGTGCGATTGCGATTAATGGGAAAGGTTGTGCCCGCCAAGGCCGCTGCACCCAGGGGCATTCGGTTAATGCGTTTGCGGCAATCTTGCATGCGCTCGAGGTCGCGCTCAAACATTTCGGCGTAGGCCAAGAGGTGATGGCCAAAGGTAACTGGTTGCGCCACCTGAAGGTGGGTAAAGCCGGGCATCACGGTGGCATGGTGTTGCTCAGCCACGCCAAGCAGCGCAGCGATCAAACCCTTGAGTAAGCTTTGTATGCGGTCTACCTCATGACGCAAAAAAAGCCGAATGTCGGTAGCCACTTGGTCGTTGCGGGAGCGGCCGGTGTGCAGGCGCTTGCCCGCATCGCCAATCAGGTCGGTCAAGCGGCGCTCAATATTCAAGTGCACGTCTTCAAGGTCAAGCTGCCATTCAAACTGGCCTCCCTGGATCTCGGCCAAAATTTGTTGCATGCCTTTTTGGATGGAAGCCAAGTCTTCTGGGGAGATCACCTTGCATTCAGCCAGCATGGTGGCATGGGCCAAAGAACCCTGGATATCGAATTCCGCCAAACGTTTGTCAAAGAACACAGAGGCGGTGTAGCGCTTGACGAGTTCGGACATGGGTTCGTTGAAGCGAGCCGACCAGGCTTCCTGCTTTTTGGACCATTGGTTGGTCATGGTGTTTCCTTAGAGCGCTTATGACAAGGCCCAATTATAAGGGTTTGGCGTGCTAGACTGCGGACAGTTGCCGCATACATGGCGACCACCACCAATCAATGATGTCTTAAATTTTTCAATGAAAATCAGAATTGCATCCAGGGAAAGCAGGCTGGCCATGTGGCAAGCCGAACATGTGCGTGACCGGCTTTTGACTCAACCCGGCGTGGATGGCGTTGAGATTGTTGGCATGACCACCAAGGGCGACCAAATTTTAGACCGGTCGCTTGCAAAAATTGGCGGCAAGGGTCTGTTTATAAAGGAGCTGGAACAGGCCTTGCTGGAGGGGCGCGCAGACCTGGCGGTGCATTCCGGCAAAGACATACCCATGGACCTGGATCCACAATTTCAATTGCTGGGTTTCATGACTCGGGAAGACCCGCACGATGCCCTGGTGTCCAACGATTTTGCTTCACTGGCTGAGTTGCCTGCGGGTGCCATTGTTGGCAGCTCAAGTTTGCGCCGGCAGGCGCAAGTGTTGGCCCGCTATCCGCATTTGGTCGTCAAGCCCTTGCGTGGCAACCTCGATACCCGTCTTGGCAAACTCGACGCTGGTCAATTTCAAGCCATTGTGCTGGCAGCCGCCGGGCTGAAGCGCTTGAATATGCATAGCCGAATCCGGGCCATCGTGCCATCCGAGCACATGTTGCCCGCTGTGGGGCAGGGTGCCTTGGGGCTGGAAATTCGTCAGGGTGACGATGCTCTGGCCAAGATTTGCCACGCCTTGATCGACCCGGTGTGCACGCAGTTGGTCAGCGCGGAACGCGCAGTATCCAAGGCATTGGGCGGCAGTTGCCAAGTTCCAATCGCAGGTTACGCCACCCGCGAAGGCGGCGATCACTTTATGCTGCGTGCGCTGGTGGCCAGCCCAGACGGTCGCCGTGTGCTGCAGGCGCAAGGGCAGGGTTTGCTGGCCGATTGGGCGGCTGTGGCCCAAGGCGTCATTGAGCAGCTTGTTCGCGGTGGTGCTCAAGCCCTGATCGAGCAGGCTGTTGCTGAATTCGCCCAACAATCCTGAGGCCGCCATGACCCCCACACTGGTTGTTTGCAAACCCCGATTGCCCGACGACTACACCGTTCAAAAGCAAGCCCTTGCCGACACGCTTCGAAGCTTGGGTTTGGTGAATCATGTTTTTTTCCCGGTATTCGATTTAAAACCTCTGGATGAGCCGATTGCTCAGGTGCAGCAGTGGATCAACCAAGCCGATACAAACAAACCCCGAATGGTGGTGTTTGTCAGTCCATCGGTGCTGGAAGTGGTTATTCACCGTGTGGGCGTGTGGCCCAAAGGCGTGGTTTGCGCTGTGATGGGGCAGCAAAGCAGGGCACTTGCCTTGCTGTTGGGGGTGCCAGAGGAGCAAGTTCTGGCACCGTCGGGCCTGCAGGCTGACGAAACCGAAGATTCCGACGGCCTGGCCAAGCTGATTGAAAAGCAGTACGCCGACCACAACATCGAGGTGTTGGTGTGCAAGGGACCTCGCGGCCGAACCGAGTTTGCGTTGCATCTGCGAACCTTGGGTCATCAGGTTGATGTGTTGGAATGTTATGACCGAGTCCCTGTGCTTCAAACACAAGCCGAGGTCACGGCCCTGCTTGGTCTGGCTGGTAATGCGGTGCTGTGGGTGACGAGCAGCGAAACGGCCACGGTGCTCAATCAACAGCTTGAAGCCCATTCGCCTTTGCAAACGCTGGAGTTCAAGCGACTTTGCACGGTGCTCACCACACACCCCAGAATCACCTCGAAATGCAAGGAATTGGGTTTTGCCAATGTCAGCCAGATTCCAACGGGGATACAATCGGTTCATGACTGGCTCAATACCAAGAAAAAAAGCATGGACAAAACGCCACAACAAGCCAATCCCGTCGCTGTGAGCCAAAGCTCATCTGCGCGTCCAGTATCCGCACCTACAAGCTCAGGCCCAAGTTGGTTGGCCAAGGCCGCGTTTTTCGTGTCTGTACTCAGCTTTGTGTTGGTGTTGCTCATCGCCTTTGCTGGCAAAAACCAAATCGAAAAAACCCGGCTTGCCTTTGGCGAACGCATTCAAAAAGAATCCACCACGCTTGAAATCGTTAAAGAAGAGGTTCGCCAAACCGGCGACTTGTTCAAAGACATGCGTACGCGTTTTGAGCTACTGGAGCAGGCTCAAAAAGAGGAAGCAAGCCAGCGGGCCAGTCTTGAAGAAGTCTACAACAGCCTTTTGGCAAGCCGCACCGAGGTGTCGGTGAGCGAGGTCGAACAACTCATTTCGATTGCCAAACGCCAGTTGTATTTGCTGGGCAATGTGAATGGTGCAGCCATCGCTTTGGCGCAAGCCATTGAACTGCTTGAGCGGACCGATAAGCCATCCTTGCTCAACCTGCGCACAGCCATCGAATCTGATCTGGCTCAAATCAAGGCCTTGCCTGCCGACGACTTGCTTCGCATGGCCATTTCTCTTGATGCTGTGGTGAACACCGTCGAAGTGTTGCCCATGTTGTCTGGCGCCAATGCGACAAACCAAACCAATCTGGCAGAACTCACCGAGCCTCAGGGGGCAGAACCTGCGAATGTGGAAACCACCAAGCCCGAAACAGCCAGCGTTGATGTTGCTGCGGCTGAGCCAGCGGCGCTGCCAGAAGGCACTGAGTCCGCCAATATTTGGAAAGACGCATGGGCATGGGCCCAGTCGGCCATCAAGGCTGCCTGGTATGACGTGCGCTCCCTGATCGAGATCAGCAAGGTGAACTCCCCGGAAGTGCTGATGTTGTCGGCCCGGCAGGAAACCGACCTTCGCAACACCCTGAGGCTTTCCCTGCTCAACGCCCGTATTTCTTTGTTGTCTCGCCAGGCTGACCTTTTGAAGTCTGATTTGCAGAGATCCACCTATTTGCTCGACCGTTATTTCGACCCCAAGGCGGTTCAGGTTCAGCGCGCCAAAAGTGTCATTCAAGAACTGCATGCCATTCAGGTCGATTTGGTGTTGCCCGAATTGAAGGCCACCAATGCAGCCTTGCGCTTGGTTGTGGCAGCCCAGCAGGGGGAACGCCAATGAGGCAATTGATTGGCCTGCTGGTGATTGTGGTGGTGGCCGTGGGCATCACCTTGCTGGCCCAAAGCAACGACGCCAAGGTGTTGGTGTTTGCCGGTCAGTACCGAGTGGACATGTCGCTGAATTTCGTGATCATCGCTTTGCTGGTTGGGTTCGCGTTGTTGTACCTGGCGCTGCGAGCGCTGAGTGCATCTTCGCAACTGCCGTCCCGTCTCAAGGCTTATTTAAAAAACCGCAAACAAGAGGCCTTGCTGAAGGCCAATACCCGCGGTTTGATTTCTTTAATCACCGGCGACGAACACGGTGCCGAAAAAGCACTAAAGCAAGCAGTTGGCACTGGAATTGAGTCTGATCTGAGTTACATGATCCGAGCCATGTCGGCCATTCAGGCCGATCGGCTGGATGAGGCCGAGCAGGTGTTGGCCCACGAAAAAGCCATCAACGGGGAGCACAACCAGGCTTTATTGGTTCTTAAGTGCCAGGTGGCCTTGGCCAAAGGTCAGCACGCGACGGTGTTAAATATCATCGAGGGCATGGATCCCATGGTCTCACGTCTGCCGCAGGTGGTGAAGTTGCGTTTGCTCGCCCTGGTGGGGCTGCAGCGTTGGCAGGAGGCGCTTGACCAATACCGCGTGTGTGTTCAGTTGCCTGCCTTGGGACAAGGCGAAAAGCTGGATTGCATGGCTCAAATCTACCAAGGCTTGTGCGAGCAGGCGCATGGCGATGCTCAAAAAATGTCCGAAGTGCTTTCTGCTGCCAAGCCCGCCGAGCTGGCACACGTCGCCGTGCTTCGAGCCATGGCCTCGGGCTTGTTGCGTTGCGGTTTGCACGATGCCGCGCGCACCATGCTCCAAACGGCACTCGATCAGGAATACAAGCCAGAACTGTTGCCTGTTTATCACGAAGTGGCGGTTCTTCAGGCCCGTGAGGCCCTGCCATTTGTCGAGAAGCTGGTGGCCGCCCATCCCAATGAACTTCGCTTGCTAGAGCTGGCCGCCGATGTGTGCGAACAAGAACAGTTGTGGGGCAAGGCCATTGCCCGATTTGAGGCGGTGTACAACCAGTTGCCGTCGGCCCATGTGGCCGGTCGCTTAGAGCGTTTGTACCAGGCAGCCAACCAAGGCGAACGTGCCAAGCAGTGGCGCGACAAAATGAACATGCACCTGCAAAAGCCACGTCAGCCAGCATGAAGGTTTGTTGATTACAATAACCCAAAATTTTTTGATTTGAACAAGGACCAAACACCATGGGATACAACAGCATTCCCCCGGGCAAAGATGTGCCCAATGATGTCAATGTGATCATCGAGATTGCCGCAAACTCTGATCCAGTGAAGTACGAAGTCGATAAAGACAGTGGTTGTTTGTGGGTTGATCGTTTTATGGGCACAGCCATGCATTACCCGTGCAATTATGGCTACATTCCCCAAACCTTGGCGGCCGACGGCGACCCCGTGGATGT
>NZ_CAXQZX010000048.1:0-22284 GCF_964228395.1 Limnobacter sp. | reverse complement strand
ACGCCTTAGCGCCGATGATAGTGTGCAGCTCGCATGTGAAAGTAGGACATCGTCAGGCTCTCCAATTCCAACACCAAACACCCCTGTGAAACCCACAGGGGTGTTTGTCTTTTTACGCCCTGTGCAGAACGGACCCACTTTTTACTTTTAACATTCCATCGGAGTTTTTGATTCCAACCTGGGCGTATTCTTCAGCGCTTTTGGTATGTTTCGCTGAAGGGTAAGTTTTGTTGTTTCTCCTGTTTGATGTGCGCCTCAACTTGCGGCACGCCGTCGGCCTGTTCATGGTGGTTGCGATGCTGTTGTTGGGTTTTGCATCTGTCGCCAATGCTCAATACGATCAATGGGCGATCAAATTCGATCGGTCGCCTGCACGAGAGCGTTTGCTTCTCAACCATGTGCAACAAATTCGTCGCCATGGTCACGCTAGCCATGTGGATCTTGCTCGTGCTTTAACAGCGCCTGCTCAAAATGACGTTGAACGGGCGTGGCTAATTTATCGTTGGGTCGCACATCACCTGCGGCACGACAGTCGCTTGGCTCGGCAGATCGGTGACCCCAATCGGCATCCAGTAGAAAGTCTGTTGGCGGCAGGTGGTGGCAGTTGCGAGGTATATGCCAAAGTTACGGCAGGCTTATTGAACGCAGTTGGTATTGAAGTTCAAGAGGTCCGCGGGTTAACCAAGTCCGGCGCGCGGCCGTTGGCAGATGGGCGGTTGAACCACGCCTGGAATGTCGTACACCTCGAGGGTCGATGGTGGGTAATGGACCCAACCTGGGGTGCTGGCTATGTTCAAGATGGTGCGTTTCACCGTAGTCCAAGCGATATGTTTTTTCTGATCCCACCCGACATGGCTGTTTTAAGTCACTTCGATCCCCAAGATCGCTTGCGTACCCAAGCAAACAGCCGGGTTTCGCTTGAGGTATTTTTAGCCATGCCTGAGTCGGCTGCAACCTTGGCGGCCCTGGGCGTGCCTCCGCGTCGCCTGTTGGATCACGTCAAGTTTCGCTCTAAGGCTGCGTTGGTGGAGGTGTACAGTCAGACCCCAAAAGATCTTCGCTTAATTGATGTGCCAATCTCCAAGACCCTTCCCCTAAAGGCCCAGTACTTTCGGATCGAAAGCGCTCAATTTGAAGAATTGATGGTGGTGCAGGGGCGCCAGTGGACACCCATGTCCAAGAAGGGGTTTTTGCACAGCATTCAAATTGATCCACAACGTGGTGAGCTGCTTGTGATGGGGCGTCGCCCCAAGCAAACAGATTTTGAGGCGATATTGTCTTACGAGGTGGCGCGCTAGGTGCCGTGCATTCGCTGGAGCCTTCAGTGGTCTTCTAAGTGGGGCGCGGTAGGTGGCATAGCCCTAGGTGTCTCGGCTTTGTTCGTTCAAATAGGTGTGAACAATCGCGAGCCAGGCTTTTACCCCAAGCGGCAATATGCGGTCATTAAAATCATAGCTGGGGTTGTGAAGGGTACAGGGGCCGATGCCGTGGCCATGGCTGCGGTGCCCGCCTTCGCCGTTACCAATCCATAGGTAGGCCCCAGGCTTGTGCTGAAGCATGTAGGCAAAGTCTTCGGCGCCCATGGTGGGTGCCAGATTGTTGTGAACCGCGCTCACCTCTGGGATGGTTTGCAGCGCGCGCTGGGCTAGCTGAGCCATCGCTATGGTGTTGATGGTTGGCGGGTATTTGCGCTCAAATTTTAATTCGGCTTTGGCGCCAAAGGCTGCACACAATTCGGTGGTGAGTTTTCTGAATTGGGCCTCCATCACGTCCAGTGTGTCGATGCTAAAGGTGCGGATGGTGCCTTGCATGGTCGCGCTATTTGGAATCACATTGATGGCTTCACCCGCCTGGATTTGTGTCACCGACAGCACTGCCGGCTCCACCGGTTTGCAATTTCGGCTTACTATGGTTTGGAAAGCCGTGATCAGTTGCGCTGCAATCACAATGGGGTCGGTGCCCAAATCGGGCATGGCCGCGTGGGCACCTTTGGCTTGGATTTCGATTGAAAATTCGTTGCTCGACGCCATCACCGGGCCTTCGTGAGCGGCAAACTCTCCCTCTTTAAGGCCTGGCCAGTTGTGCATGGCAAACACGGCATCCACCGGGTATTTGTCGAACAGCCCGTCTTCGATCATGCGCTTGGCGCCGGCCCCACCTTCTTCGGCTGGTTGAAATATAAGCACCACAGTACCGCAAAAATCTGGATTTTCGGCCAGTTCTTGTGCCGCTCCCAGCAGCATGGCCACGTGGCCATCGTGCCCGCAAGCGTGCATTTTTCCAGGGTGACGTGAAGCGTGTGCAAATTGGTTTTTTTCTTGGATGGGCAGTGCATCCATGTCAGCCCGTAGGCCGATGCAGGCTCCTCGTCCGGTCTTCCTGCCCTGAAGGGTGCCAACCACCCCAGTCACGCCCAGCCCGGTCTCGACCTTGTAGCCCAATTCAATAAGGCGCTTGGCCACAATGTCGGCAGTTCGATTTTCTTCGTAGCGCAGCTCGGGGTGCGCGTGGATGTCTCGACGGGTGTTAACCCACTGTTCAATTTTCTGTGGATTCACTGCTGCTTGCTTCATTGAATTGCTCCGAACCATAAGAATCGCAGGTTTTGGCTTTTGTGGCAAACCACGCCACTTGCTATGATCCAGCCTGATATGAATTGAAGTGGCGGCAAATGTTGAAAGTCTTTCGTTGGACGTGGGTGCCTGTGCTGTTTTGGCTGTCGGGCTGTGCATCGACGCAGTACGCATGGCAAGCGGCCACGGGGCATCTAAAAGTGCTGGTCGCCTCACAAAACATTGACGAGGTGCTTGGGCGGGACTCCACCCCGGCGCGTTTGCGCACGCAGCTTGAGCATGTCAAAAATATTCGGAAGTTTTCTGTAGAAGAATTAAAGCTTCCGGATAATCGAAGCTACACAAGGTATGCGGACGTTGGGCGGCCTTTTGTGGTGTGGAATGTGGTGGCCTCAGAGCCAGATCAGTTGGCGCTGAAGCGATGGTGCTTCCCCATCACGGGTTGCATTTCGTACAAGGGATATTACAGCGAAGCTGACGCCGTGGCTGAGGGGCAGGGCTTGAGAGAGGCTGGCTACGATGTGGCGGTGATGGGCGTGCCTGCATACTCAACCCTTGGGTTCACGCCTGACCCGGTGTTGAACACCTTTGTGTATTACCCTGCGGGCGAGTTGGCGCGGTTGATCTTTCATGAATTGGCCCACCAGGTGGTGTATATCGAAGACGACACGCAATTCAACGAAAGCTTTGCCACGGCTGTGGAAATAGCAGGGGTGGAGGCCTGGTTAAGCCAGCCGGGTCACGAAGACATGGCCCAACAATACCGGGTTTTCGATGAGCGACGGGTGGCTTTTCGGACCATGCTTGCGCGCGCGCGTGCTGATTTGATTGCGCAATTTTCCAGGTCCGAGTTGGACCGCGTTGGTCGGATGCAATTCAAGGAGATGCGTCTGGCCAGTCTGATGGCGGAGTACGAGCAGCTCAAGGCATCGTGGGGTGGATGGTCTGGCTACGATCGCTTCATGAACGAAGACCTGAACAATGCCAAGCTGGGTGTGGTGGGTTTGTATGACGAGCTCGTGCCTGCTTTTACGGCCCTGTTAAAACATCATCACGGCGATTTTGAAGCGTTCTATGCGGCGGTCAAGGCTTTGGGTGCTTTGCCCCGTGAGCAGCGGGAGAAAGCCCTGCGTGAATACGCTAATCGTTGATGTCGTGCCCGTTCAGCCAACGCGGTTCGCCGTCTTCAAACACCATGAAGCTGTTGGGCGGAAATGGTGTCCAGACTTCATCGTCGGTGAGTGCTGTGGTGGCAATGACCGCCACGCGATCGTTTTTGGTGGTCACCGTGCCAAAGTCGACCTGCAGATCACAATCGACCAGGTGCGCCTTTTTGAACGGATAGGCGCGCACAATATATTCCAGTTTTGTTGAGCAGTGGGTGAACATGGCCTGCCCGTTGGAGAGCAGCATGTTGAATGTGCCGTGGCTGGCAATGGACCGGCACACAGGCAGCAGCACGGCTTGGATGTCTTCGATGCTTGGGCGGTTGTCGGCTGTTCGATAGCCAAAGTGGTTTTTCAGGGTTTGCAGCAGCAGACAAAACGCTTGCTCGCTGTCAGTCTCTCCAATGGGCAGAAAGTCCCCTTGCAGGGTGGGGGAGAAATTTTTGAGGTCGCCATTGTGGGCAAATACCCAGGCTTGGCCCCAAAGCTCGCGCACGAAGGGATGACAGTTTTGCAATTTGACCTCGCCCACTGTTGCTTTGCGGATATGGCTGATCACGTTGTAAGACCGGATGGGGTAGTTGCGGATCAGTTCGGCCACAGGGGAGTCTGCTGCAGGGCGATGATCAATAAAACAGCGGGCAGCAGACCCCTCAAAAAATGCGATGCCCCAACCATCGGCATGTTCGTCGGTGAGCCCGCCGCGCTTGGCAAAGCCTTCAAACGAAAATTGGATGTCTGTTGGCGTGTTGCAATTCATTCCAAGCAGTTGGCACATGGTTTAATTGGTAAAAAAATAATGCTGGGTTGGTTTTTATTCTAAGAGACTTTCGATGACGCAAGCGCAAGATTTTTTCCGCGAGGTGATGACCAAGGCCTTCAATGTGGGTGTGGATGCAGCGCAGCCCGATGTGGTACTGGCCAAAGTGTGGGCCCAAAAAATTGCACCTTGGCTGGAGCAAATGGCGCCAGAGCGGCAGCGTGTCTGGGTTTATGGCGCGGGTAAGGCCGCCGCTTCCATGGCCCGGGCTGTGGAGCATTGTGCCCTGGGGCAAGAAAGTTTGAGTGGCTTTGTGGTCACCCGCCGTGGCCATGCCGTGCCCACGCAGGCCATTGAGGTGTTAGAGGCGGCTCACCCCGTGCCCGACGAGGATGGCCAGCGGGCGGCGCGTCGTTTGCATCGGGCAATTTCGGAGGTGCCAGCCAAAGACGCCGTGATTGCGCTGGTGTCTGGAGGTGGTTCTAGCTTGCTCAGTGTGCCGGTGCGAGATATTCCTTTTGTGGATTTGCAGCAGTTGAACCGAGCGTTGTTGGCTTGTGGTGCCCCCATCGACGAAATGAATATTGTGCGAAAGCATGTCACCATGACGTTGGGTGGCCAATTGGCGCAGGCATGCCGTGCCCCGGTTTACCAGTTGTTGATTTCGGATGTGCCCGGGGATGATCCGTCAGCTGTGGCGTCGGGACCGTTCACCCCTGATGAAAGCACGTTCAATGACGCGGCCGAGGTATTAAGAAGATGGTCGGTGCAGGTGCCCCATTCCATTTCCAGATACATCGACAAGGGGTGCAAAGGCCTGGTGCCAGAGACCCCCAACAAGAGCTCTTTGGTGTTTCGCAAAGTGCGCACCGAAATGATTGCCAGCAATATGTTGAGCTTAAACGCGGTGACAGATTGCCTGAGTGCCAGTGGCTACCATGTGCTGAACATGGGCGATACCTTGGAGGGTGAGGCGAGGGACGTGGCCCAAGTGCATGCCGCCATTGCACGCCAGATTGCAAGTCTGCAAGGTGGTTGGCCCAAGCCTCCTGTGGCGCTCATCAGTGGTGGGGAGTGCACGGTGACATTGAATGACACGCAGATGCGGCAGGCGCGCGGTGGAAGAAACTCCGAGTTTTTGTTGGGTTTGGTGGCTAACTTGAGAGATGTGAGTCCGCAAGTGGAGTTGGCGGCGCTGGCTGCCGACACAGATGGGATCGATGGGGTGGGTGGCCATGCTGGTGCATTGCTTCTGCCCGGGGATTTGTCGCGCGCTGCCGAATTGAATTTGTCTGCACAAGTGCATTTGGATTTGCACACCAGTTTTGATTATTTCAAGGCCTTGGACCGTTTGTTGACCACAGGCCCGACCATGACCAATGTGAATGACATTCGCATGATCCTGATCGGACGACCTGAGGTGGTTGGTTCGCCTTAGGTAGGCTGTGCTCGGGTAAAATGCAGGCTCATTCTTGAATCTTCTTTGAGCCTGCCCATGACCCGCACCCTTCAAATCGCTGCCCCCGATGATTGGCACTTGCACCTTCGCGATGGCGAGGCCTTGTATCACGTCGTGGCCGCCACGGCGCTAAATTTCCGCCGTGCCATTGTGATGCCCAACTTGAAGCCGCCGGTGACCAATGCGCAAATGGCTGTGGCCTATCGGTCACGTATTTTGCAGGCGCTGGAGGCTCAATGTAACAGCGGGCAATATTCCGACGAACAGGTGCAGGCCATGCGCTTGTTCGAGCCCCTGATGGTGCTCTACCTCACCGGGGCCACAACACCCCAGGACATTGAGCAAGCCGTTGAAAGCGGTGTGGTGAAAGCGGTGAAACTCTACCCGGCAGGAGCCACCACCAATTCGGATGCCGGGGTGTCTGATTTGCTTGGGCAGTGTGCCGATGTGTTGGACGCCATGCAGCATTTGGGTTTGCCTTTGCTGATTCACGGGGAAGTGACCGACCACACAGTGGATGTGTTTGACCGCGAGGCCGTGTTTATTGAGACCGTGTTGAAGCCGTTGCGCGCGGCTTACCCCAAACTTCGCGTGGTGTTTGAACACATCACCACCGAGCAGGCGGCCAATTATGTGCGTGACCATGCCACACGCGATGAGCAGGGCCGCCTGTTGCTCGGTGCCACCATCACTCCTCAGCACTTGCTTTACAACCGCAATGCCCTGTTCAAGGGTGGGCTGCAGCCCCATTGGTATTGCCTGCCCGTGCTCAAGCGTGAACCGCATCGCCAAGCATTGGTCAAGGCCGCTACCAGTGGTTTGCCGCAATTCTTTTTGGGCACAGACAGTGCCCCCCATGCCAAGCACTTGAAAGAGATGTCCTGCGGTTGCGCAGGCTGCTACTCTGCGCCCTACGCCATGGCCATGTACGCTGAGGCATTTGAGCAGGCTGGCGCTTTGGACGATACAAGTCTGTTTGAAAAGTTTTGCAGCTTGAATGGACCTGCTTTTTATGGGCTGCCCGTGAACCCGGGGCGCATGGAGCTTGCTCGTATGTCTTGCGAGGTGCCTGCCAGCCTGCCGTTTGTAAGCGAAAGTGGCATTGTGCCTTTGCGTGCGGGTGAGGTGCTGGATTGGACGGTGACTCGCCTAAACTAAAGGTCGGGCCGGTGCATGCGCCGTGGTTGCATGGTTTGGCGTTTGGGGGTGGCTGGTACACCCCTGAGGTGGGCCAAGGGCACGTGGCTGAGCGTTTAAACGCCCTCACCGGCGTTTACGGCAGTGAGGCTGTGCCAAGGTTTGAACTTTCCTCGGAGGCGCTGGGCGCTCTGGCCTACGAGCGTCAGGTTGGTACCGGCGTGGTGCCCACGCGCGATTTGGCCCACGACTGGTACAACGGCTTGGTGTGGATTCGGTTTCCTAGGTCCAAGACCTGGATCAACCAAGCTCACCTACGCCATGCTGCGCCCCCTCTTACACAGGCTTCGTCAAATGGTCGGACCCGCCTGCGCGATGCGCTCACCCTCTTTGATGAGTCTGGTGCTTTGCTCTTGACCCGCCAGCCGGAGCATGCACAAGCGCTGGTTCAACATGATTGGCAAACCCTGTTCGAATTGCATGCCCCCCGGAGGGCGGGCGCGTGGGTGGGCAACACCCAATTGGTGTTGTTTGGTCATGGATTGTTGGAAGCCTTGCACCGCCCCCACAGAAGTTTGTGTGCCAAAGTGTTGCCCGTGGTGGTGCCGCAGGACATGCTGCTGCCCGGCACTTTTCCAATATGGCTGGACGACTGCCTGGTGAAGGTTTTGGCCTGTTTGAAGCACCCGGCGCAGTTGAGCCCTTTGCCCGTGATGGGGGTACCCGGCTGGTTTGCAGAAGCACAAAGCCCGGGCTTTTATGAAGATGCCACGGTGTTTCGCGGCAAGCCAACACCCAAACCTTTCCAGCAACCCGAAAGATTGGCTTTTTGGTGGGATGGGTCTACACTGCAAACCGGAAAGTGCGCCGGGCAATCGCCGCTTGTTTTTCAAGGGGAGGAAAGTCCGGACTCCAGTGAGCAAGGTGCTGGTTAACGGCCAGGCGCTATAAGCCCATTCGTGGGCCCAAAGCGACGGAAAGTGCAACAGAAAACACACCGCCGATGGAAAGGCAACTTTCACAGGCAAGGGCGAACCGGAGGTGTAAGAGACCCCCGCAACGCTGGTGACAGCGTTGGCTAGGCAAACCCCACCTGGAGCAACACCAAATAGGCGCGCACGTGCCCCCCGGGGCACAGACGGCGCTCCCCGTGCGCGCGGGTAGGTGGCTTGAGCCAGCCAGCAATGGTTGGCCTAGAGGAATGATTGTCGCGGGCGTCTTGGTGCGCCTGAACAGAATCCGGCTTACAGGCGCGCTTTCCCTCCCCCCTTCTAGATTTCCATCGAATTCACAATTCTTCAGAATTTACTTTCGGTTGTTTTCATAGATCCCTAATTTTCCAGCCGAATTTTTCTCGCAAGACTCTCATTTAATGCGCTAAGTCATTGGCGCGTAAGTGTTTTTTGTTTCCCCTGTCTTGACCGCCCATTTCATAATGCGTAAAGTGGTGATTCGTGGGGATTTGTGTATTTTTGTGGGAAATTAAACCAAGTGTTTCAGGGCAGTTCTTCCTTGTCGATGGATGCAAAAGGGCGCATGAATGTGCCTCAAAAGCATCGCGATGCACTGTTGGAGCAGTGCGGGGGAGCGCTCACCCTGACCAAGCATCCCAACGGGTGTTTGCTGTTATTCCCTCGCCCCACTTGGGAAAAGCACCGTGAAAAAATTGCGGCCTGGCCCATGTCGGCCCGCCCTTGGCAGCGAATTTTTTTGGGTTTTGCAACCGATGTGGAAATTGATTCCGCCGGTCGCATCTTGGTGTCACCTGAATTGCGCGAGGCCGCGTCGCTCAGCAAGGAAGTGATGTTGCTGGGCATGGGTAGTCATTTCGAGATCTGGGATTCCACGCTGTTGAAGGTGGAAGAGGAAAAGGCAATTGCCGCTGGCATGCCTGAATCACTGAACGAATTCAGTTTCTGAAAGTGAGGATCGATGAACACATCCCCGTGCTTCTGGAACCCACGGTTGAAGGGCTGTTGGTCAACCCCGATGGCATTTACCTCGACTGCACCTTCGGTCGAGGGGGGCACTCGCGTGCCATTCTTCAACGTCTGTCCTCGCGTGGGCGTTTGCTCGCTCTCGATCGGGACCCGCAGGCGGTGCAATCCATGAGCGCTGTTCAGGATCCCCGTTTCACCGGCTTGAAATCTGCCTTTGCGGATTTGGCCGAGGCTCTCGATTCTGTTGGGGTGGGCCAGGTGGACGGCATCATGATGGACATTGGTGTGTCCTCTCCACAAATTGACCAGGCAGATCGGGGGTTTAGTTTCCGCAAGGATGGGCCTCTAGACATGCGCATGGATCCACTCTCGGGCGAATCTGCCGCCGAGTTTTTAGCTCGGGCCGATGCCCGTGACATCAGTGAGGTAATAAAAAATTATGGGGAAGAACGGTTTGCTGTTCAGATTGCAGCAGCGATTGTTGCTCGCCGCCAGGAGCGGCCGATCACTACAACCCTCGACCTTGCCCAGATCGTGGCAAGCGCAGTACGCACGCGGGAGCCGGGCCAAGACCCTGCAACGCGCACCTTTCAAGCTTTACGGATTCACGTCAACCAGGAGCTTGCGCAGCTCGAACAGGGCCTGAATGCTGCTTTTGAGCGTTTGAAGGTGGGTGGACGTCTGGCGGTGATCAGTTTTCATTCGCTGGAGGATCGAATTGCCAAACAGTTCATTGAGCGTTTGGCCAATCCAAAGGCCTCGCAGGACATTCGCCTGCGCAAGTTGCCTCTGCCCGACCCTAAGCCCTCGATGCGCAAGGTGTGCAGGGTCAAGCCCGATGTTGCAGAGTGCGAGCGCAATCCGCGGGCCCGTTCGTCGGTGCTGCGGGTGGCTGAAAAAATTGCGGAGCGTACGCATGGGTAGGCTCAATATTTTGCTGCTCGCTTTGGTGCTATTTTGCGCTACCCAGGTGGTGGAGCTTCAGCACGAGTCGCGAACCCTGTTTGTTGCACTTGGGCAGGAGCAGCAGGCCGAGCGGCAAATTGAGGTGGATTTTCAGCGCTTGCAATTGCAGCAGGTGGCGCTCGCCAAGGGTGAGCGCGTGGATCGGGTGGCCCGCGAGAAATTGGGTATGAGCCCGCCAGCGCCTGGCACGGTGGTATTCATGCCTATGGAAGGAGGCTTTCAGCGTGAGTAAAGCCGTCCGTTTTGGGGGTTCTGAATTGTTGGAAATGCGATTGCCTGCTTGGCGATCGCGTTTTGTTTTGATCTGTATATTTTTGGCCTTTGGTGGGCTAATTGCTCGCGCAGCCTATTTGCAAATTATTTCCAACGATTTTTTGCAAGAGCAGGGGGCCAAGCGCATTGAAAGGACGCTGCCCCTGCAGGCGGTGCGTGGTACTTTGCTTGACCGCAACCGGGTGGTGCTGGCCCAAAGTGTGCCTGCGCAAGCCGTGTGGTACGACGGTCGGCGCATGGTGGATGCCAAAGACGAAGACCTGCGCAAGCTGGCCGAAATTTTGGGGCTGAAGCCTGAGCGCGTCATCAAGCAAGTGCGTGGGGACAGCAAGCGCGCTTTTGTGTATCTGGATCGTCAGGTGGACTCCGATGTGGCCGCCAAAGCCAAGGCTCTGAAAATTCCAGGCCTTGGGTTTATAACAGAGAGTAAGCGTTATTACCCGCAGGGCGAGACGATGGCGCACTTGGTGGGTTTTACCAGCATCGAGGACAAGGGGCAGGAGGGGGTCGAGCTGGCGTTTAACCAGCGCCTCACGGGTGAGGATGGCGAGCGCAATGTGATTCGTGACCGCCTGGGCAATGTCATCGAGGACATCCGTGAGCTGCGCCCACCCGTCAATGGCCAGGATTTGGTGCTGTCGGTGGATGCCGATGTTCAATACATTGTGTTGTCAGAGCTGAAAAAAGCGGTCGAGTTTCACAATGCCAAAGCAGCTGCGGCTGTGGTATTGGATGCCAAAACCGGTGAGCTGCTGGCCATGGCAAACATTCCCACCTATGACCCCAATAACCGCGGCAGCCTGCATGGGGAAAAACTGCGCAATCGAGTGTTTACCGACATGTTTGAGCCTGGCTCAACGCTCAAGCCTTTCGGCGTGGCCTTGGCCATGGAGCAAGGCAAGGTGAAGCCCGGCACGCGCATTGACACGGGCAAAGGGCGAATGACCATCGGTCCCGCAACAATCAGCGACACCAAAGAGCTGGGCGTGGCCACAGTCACGGAAATTATTCAAAAGTCGAGCAATGTGGGCACCTCCAAAATTGTGCTGGAATTGGCGCCCAAAGACTTGTGGGATTTCTTCAACCACGTGGGTTTTGGTCAAACACCCGCCATTTCTTTCCCTGGGGCTGTGGCCGGTCGAGTCCGTCCATGGAACAAGTGGCGGCCAATTGAGCAGGCCACCATGTCATATGGGCACGGCATATCTGTATCCCTGATCCAGTTGGCCCAGGCCTACACCATATTTGCCAACAAGGGCGTGTTTGTACCGGCCAACCTGTTGAAGGTGGAGCCTGGTCATGAGCCACCTTCTCGCCGAGTGATCAGTGAGCGAGTGGCTCAGGACATGTTGCATATGCTGGAGTTGGCCTCCGGACCTGAGGGTACGGCGCCCAAGGCACAGGTGCAGGGTTACCGAGTGGCGGGTAAAACGGGCACCGCACACAAACAGGAAGGCGGGCGTTACGTTAACAAGTACGTTTCGTCCTATGTGGGTTTGGCGCCAGTGTCTGATCCGCGGGTGATTGTGGCCATCATGGTCGACGAGCCCAAAAGAGGCATGCACTATGGAGGCTTGGTGGCAGCACCTGTTTTCTCGGTGATCACAAAAAGCGTGTTGACCCGCCTGAATGTGCAGCCCGATGCAGTGCAGCCCGGGCAACAGTTACGCCGGTATGTGGAAGCGCCTTCGGGGAGTCGCTTATGATCAGCGCCTACCTGCATTCGGTGTCCGAGGTGATTGCTGAGCTTCACGAGCGTGGCTTTTATGCGGATTGTTCGGCCTTGGTGACCGACCATCGGCGCCTGTCGGGTCCACAAGATGTTTTTCTGGCCACGCCCGGTGCAAGCTTCGACCCGCGTATTCTGGCCGACGATTTAATTCGAGAGCAGCGTTGCGGTTTGGTGTTGGTTGAGCATGATGATGCGCGGGTCTACCAGAGCGCCAGCGTGTTGCCAGTGCTGAACTTAAAAACCAGTTTGGGTGAGTTGGCGAAAAGCTACTACGGAGCGCCGTCCGATTCTTTAACCGTGATCGCGGTGACGGGCACCAACGGTAAAACCACCGTAACCCGTTGGTTGGCTCAAACACTGACCGCTCTGGGTAGGCGTGCCGCTGTGTTGGGCACCTTGGGTTATGGTGCGCCAGAGTCGCCAAGGGCCCACACGGGCCTCACCACGCCCGATGTGGTGGGAGTGCACCATACCCTACATGCCTTGAAGCGCGAGGGTTTTGAGGCTGTTTGCCTTGAAGCCTCCTCGATTGGCCTTGAGCAGCGCCGGTTGGCAGGCGTGACGATTGACTGGGCTGTGTTCACCAATTTCTCTCAAGATCATCTGGACTACCACGGCACCATGGAGGCCTATGGGCAATCCAAGCTGATTCTTGCCTCTTGGCCCACTTTGCGCGGTGCAGTGGTGAATGTGGATGACGATCTGGGTTTGCGGTTTGCAGAAACACTGCAGGCCCGGCAGGTGGCCTGCACCCGAGTGGCTCGGCGCACCCAGGCAGATATTCGACTGCTTTCGCAGCACCATACTTCACAGGGTTTGCAAGTTGAACTGCTGGCCAATGGTTTGCAATCGCTGCGGTTTTCTGCAGCGGTGTTGGGTGATTTCAATGCAGACAACCTGGCCTTGGTGACTTCCTTGTTGCTGCAGTTGGGGCACTCACCTGCTGACATTGAGCGCGCCTGTACATACATAAGCGCCGCCCCGGGGCGCATGGAAACCGTGGGTGAGGCACCGTGTGTGGTCGTCGATTATGCGCACACGCCCGATGCATTGGAAAAAGTATTGCAAGCGCTTCGGCCCGTGGCCGTGGCTCGCGGAGGGCAATTGCTGGTGGTGTTTGGTTGTGGTGGGGACCGCGATCGAAGCAAGCGACCCATCATGGGGCGCTTGGCAGCCGAGCTGGCTGACCAAGTGGTGCTCACCTCTGACAATCCACGCAGTGAGGAGCCTGAATCCATTCTCAAAGAAATTGCTTCTGGTGTACCAGCCACGTTGTTGAACAAGGTGCGCGTTGACGTAAATCGAGTGAGCGCCATCGAAAGTGCCATAAGCGGCGCTAATTCCAATGATGTGGTGCTGTTGGCAGGCAAGGGCCATGAGACAACGCAGACCATTGGCGCTGAAGTGCGCCAGCATTCAGATGTGCTGTGTGCCAAAGCCGCACTTGCCAAGCGAGGTCATCATGCTTGAAATGAATTGGCCTTTCGCCGAGTTGACTGCAGCACTAAATGGGCGCATGGCCATGCCTGCTCCGCGTGGTAATGGGAGCGTGAGGCTGGTTCAAACTGACAGCCGGCAGGTGCAGGCGGGCGATCTGTTTGTGTGCCTTGTGGGCGAACGCTTTGATGCTCATGATTTTGCAGAGCAGGTGGCCAAGGCCGGCGCTTCGGGTTTGGTGTGTAACCGGCCTCTCGATTTGGATCTGCCTCAATGGGTGGTGGATGACACACGGCTTGCGCTGGGTGCTCTTGCCCATGCCTGGCGCATGAAGTTCAAATTGCCTGTGTTGGCGGTGGTGGGCAGCAATGGCAAAACCAGCACCAAAGAAATGCTGGGCAGCATTTGCAAAGCCCAGTGCGGGGAAAGCCATGTGTTGGTTACCCAGGGCAACTTGAACAACGACATTGGCGTGCCACAAACCTTGCTGCAATTGCGTGCGCACCACCAGATGGCTGTGGTCGAAATGGGCATGAATCACCCGGGTGAAATTGCCTATTTGTCTGGCTTGGTCAAGCCCGATGTGGCGCTTTTGACCAATGCGCAGCGTGAACACCAGGAGTTCATGAAGACCGTTGAGGCTGTGGCCCTGGAAAATGGAAGTGTGTTTGAGCACTTGCCTGCTGCGGGCATGGCCGTATTTCCCGCAGGCACCGCTTTTGATGCGCTGTGGGTCAAGCAGTCAACAGCGCAACGCTTGATGCGTTTTGGGGCGGGGGGCGATTTTGAGCTTGTGATGCCAGGCCCAGGTGTACATGGCAGCGCTGCGTTTCTGAAAACCCCTCAGGGGGAATTTCAAATTCGCCCCACATTCATGGGCGGGCACAACGCCTCCAATGCCGCGGCCGCCGCAGCGGCGGCGCATGGTGGCGGTTGTGATTCAGCCAGCATTTGCAAAGGTCTGGAGGCATTCAAGCCCGTCAACGGCAGATTGCAAGTGGTGCTGCAAACCCCTGAACTTACTTTGATCAACGACGCATACAATGCCAACCCCGATTCTGTGAACGCTGCAAGCGATGTGCTTTCAACCTTGCCCGGCAACACCCTGATGGTGTTGGGTGACATGGGCGAGGTCGGCGATCGCTCTGATGAGTTTCATCGTGAGGTGGGCGAGCACGCTCGCAAAGCAGGGGTGCAACGCCTGTATGGGCTGGGTGAAGCAAGTATTCATAGCGTTCGCGGCTTCGGCCCGGGTGCGCAACATTTTAATAATCTCGACGAACTGATCGAATCCACCATGAAAACACTGCAGCAAGGCAATTGGTCTGTGCTGGTCAAAGGCTCCCGATTCATGAAAATGGAACGGGTGGTTGATGCCCTGTTGAAGGCTCATACCCAACCCCAGGAGAATCGTCATGCTTCTTGAACTGGCAAATTGGTTGGCGCAAGACATCCGCGCTTTTGGCGTGTTCAACTACCTGACTCTGCGAGCCGTGTTGGCTTGTGGAACAGCCTTGTTGGTTGGCTTGGTGGCGGGCCCCATGGTGATCCGCAAACTGACGCAATACAAAATTGGGCAATCCGTGCGGGATGATGGCCCACAAACCCACCTGGCCAAGGCCGGTACCCCCACCATGGGCGGTGCTTTGGTCTTGATTGGCATCGGTATATCGACCCTGTTGTGGGCAGACCTCACCAACCGCTTCGTTTGGGTGGTGATGATCGTGACATTTGGATTTGGCTGGATTGGTTGGGTGGATGACTATCGCAAAGTGGTTTACCGCAACCCCAAAGGTTTGCCTGCGAGGTGGAAATACTTTTGGCAAAGCGTGGTGGGATTGCTGGCCGCCTTCTACTTGGCGTTTGCCGTGTCTGCGCAAAGCGGCCAGGAGGTATTCCAGATATTCACTGACTGGGTGGACAGTGGCTTTTCCATGCACCTGCCCAACAATGCGGACCTGATTGTTCCGTTTTTTAAATCCATCAGCTACCCCTTGGGGGTGTGGGGCTTCATCGCCTTAACCTATTTCGTGATTGTGGGGACCAGCAACGCTGTGAACCTCACCGATGGTTTGGATGGTTTGGCGATTATGCCCACCGTGATGGTGGCCTCGGCGCTGGCCATTTTTGCCTACGTGGCAGGCAATGCCGTGTATTCCAAATACCTTTTGCTGCCCTACATTCCCGGGGCTGGCGAATTGGCTGTGTTTTTAGCGGCCATTGCTGGCGCGGGGTTGGCGTTCTTGTGGTTCAACGCTTACCCAGCACAGGTTTTCATGGGAGATGTAGGCGCTCTGGCTTTGGGCGGCGCTTTGGGCACCGTGGCCGTGATTGTCCGGCAAGAGGTGGTGCTGTTCATCATGGGTGGGGTGTTTGTTGCTGAAACCCTCTCGGTGATGATTCAAGTGCTGTATTTCAAGTACAGCGGTGGCAAGCGTGTATTCCGTATGGCGCCCCTACATCACCACTACGAATTGAGCGGTTGGAAAGAAACCCAGGTGGTGGTGCGATTCTGGATCATCACCATGATTTTGGTGCTGGTGGGTTTGAGCACATTGAAGTTGCGTTAATGGTAAGGACAAGCAGCTGTGGTTGAAAGCATGAACAATCAATGGGTGTTGCAGGTGGGGCTCGGTGAGTCTGGCCTGGCGTGCGCGCGTTGGTCGCTTTCGCAGGGCGCACGGGTGACGGTGATTGATACGCGAGAACACCCTCCGGGGCTTGTTGAACTGCGTGCACAGTGGCCCGAGGTGCAATGTGTAAACTCGCTGGACGGTATGGACTGGACCTTCACAAAGGTGGTGGTCTCGCCGGGTTTGGCGCCTGCTCATCCCTTGATGCAGACTGTGGCCAGTTGTGCCCGGCAGCACGGTGTAGAGTTGGATTCCGAGCTGGATCTGTTTGCCGATGCGCTCGCTGATTTGCAAGCCCGACAGAATTACTCGCCCAAAGTATTGGGAGTGACAGGCACCAATGGCAAAACAACCACCACCCGCATGGCAGCCTGTCTGGCCGAATTTGCCGGGCATACCGTGGTTGCTGCCGGAAACATTAGCCCTGCCGCGTTGGAGGCCTTGCGCCTTGCGTTGGAAAACGAAACTTTGCCCGAAGTGTGGGTGCTGGAGTTGTCTAGCTTCCAGCTGCATTGGACCAAACGTCTGCGCCTGCATGCATCCACGGTGCTCAACCTCAGCCAAGACCACCTGGATTGGCACACCAGCATGGAAGAGTACGCGCAAGACAAATTCAGAATTTTTACTGAAGGCGCGGCTTGTGTGTTGAATCGGGATGACCCAGTGGTGATGGGGGCGGTGCTGCATGAGTCTTGTCGAAAAATCACCTTTGGACTAAATGCACCCACGGCACTCGATGAATTTGGCTTGCTTCGCGAGGGAGGTATGTTGTGGCTGGCGCAAACCCAAGGCGACGAGGAAGCCGCTGGCACGCGCAAAAAAAAGCAGCAACCCATTGAAGTGCATCAAAAGATGTTGATGCCCACCGAGGCATTGCAGGTGGCGGGCCTGCACAATGCAGCCAATGCAATGGCCGCATTGGCCCTGTGTGTGGCGGTGGGCATGCCCATGGCGCGCTTGTTGCATGGATTGCGAAGCTACCAAGGTGAGCCACACCGAGTACAACACGTATTACAAATTGAGGGCGTGGATTACTTTGACGACAGCAAAGGCACCAATGTGGGAGCCACAGTGGCTGCCCTCAATGGTCTGGCACGCCCCACCGTGTTGATTGCAGGCGGAGATGGCAAAGGACAAGACTTCAACCCCTTGCAGCAGCCCGTCGCGGCGCATTGCAAGGCCGTGATGTTGATCGGCAAAGACGCAGATGCCATTGCGCAGGCCTTGTCACCCACTGGGGTGCCCTGCCATCGGTTTAATGCCCTGGCAGAAACGGTGGCGGCTTCCCATGCCTTGTGTCAGCCGGGCGATGTGGTGCTTTTAAGCCCAGCGTGTGCAAGCCTTGATATGTTCAAGAACTACGTTCACCGCGCAGAGGTATTTGTAGACGCAGTGCGAGAATTGGCGTCTGACCGGGGGCAGCCATGCTGAGCAAATGGCTTAAACGCAAAACCCCATCCATGCCTTCGCACGGCCTTTACCCGGCAGCCACAGCGGGCGGCGGGTTTTCATCGTCGGTGTATGGCGTCAATCGAAGCGCGTCCGTGAGCGAGAGCGTTGATCATGGTTTGGTGTGGTGTACGCTGGCTGTGCTTCTTTTGGGATTGGTGATGGTGTATTCCGCCACCGTGGCGTTGCCCGATTCCACAAAATATGCCGCCTACCAGCCTACACACTTTTTGATTCGCCATGCGTTTTCGATTGTCGTGGCGTTTGCCGCTGCTTTTTGCGTGTTTCAAATTCCGATGAAAACCTGGCAAGAGTTAGCGCCATTGGTGTTTTTGTGCTGCATCGCCTTGCTTGTGTTGGTGTTGATTCCCGGCATTGGCAAAGAGGTCAACGGCGCAAGGCGCTGGTTGTCGTTGTACGTGCTCAATATTCAGCCTTCCGAGTTGATGAAAGTGTGCGCCATTATGTACGCAGCAGACTATACGGTTCGCAAGCAGGCCTACATGCAACGGATTGGCAAAGTACTATTGCCCATGGTGATGGCCATGTTCCTGGTGGGTATGTTGCTGCTGCTTGAGCCAGACATGGGGGCATTCATCGTGATCGTTACGGTGGTGTTTGCCATTTTGTTTTTGGGAGGCATCAATGCGCGCGTGTTTTTTGGCGTGCTGTTTTTACTCACCGCCGCGTTTGCCGCGCTGATCGCCTTTAGCGACTACCGCCGTGCACGCCTGTTGGCCTACCTGGACCCTTGGGAGGGTGACAACGCCCTCAACAAGGCCTATCAATTGTCACATTCACTGATCGCCTTTGGACGCGGCGAGGTGTTTGGCGTGGGCTTGGGGGGCAGCGTAGAGAAGCTGCATTACTTGCCCGAAGCACACACCGACTTCTTGCTGGCCGTCATTGGTGAAGAACTGGGTTTTGTGGGCGTGACCGTGGTCATTTTGCTGTTCGCTTACATCGTGAAGCGATGTTTTGCGATTGGAAGCCAGGCCGTTGCGCTGGAGCGCACTTTCTCTGGTCTGCTGGCCAAAGGTGTGGGGGTGTGGCTGGCCGTGCAATGCTTCATCAACATGGGCGTGAACTTGGGTGTGTTGCCCACCAAGGGTCTGACTTTGCCGTTGATGAGCTACGGTGGATCTGCCATCTTGGTCAACTGCATTGCCTTGGCTTTGGTGCTGAGAACCGACTACGAAAACCGGACCATGATGCGAGGGGGAAGCGCATGAGCACATCCTCCAAAACCATCCTGATCGTGGCCGGTGGCACAGGTGGACATATTTTCCCGGGGCTTAGCGTGGCGCAGACCCTGCGCGACCGCGGGTGGGTTGTGCAGTGGGCCGGCAACCCCCAGGCCATGGAAGGCCGCTTGGTGCCAGCTCAGGGTATTGCGCTAAACAGCTTGGTATTTTCGGGGTTTCGGGGCAAGGGCTTGTTCGCACAATTGCTCATGCCACTCAAATTGCTCAAGGCCTTTTGGACCTCTGTGCAAATTCTTCGAAAAACCAAACCAAATGTCGTGTTGGGCATGGGCGGGTATGTGGCCTTTCCCATGGGCATGATGGCCAGTTTTTTGAATATTCCGCTGGTGGTGCATGAGCAAAATTCGATTGCTGGCTTGACCAACAAAGCATTGGCCAGGTTGGCCGACCGCAATCTGGTGGCATTTCCACACGCCCTGCAAAAAGGCCACTGGGTGGGTAACCCGGTGCGCCAAACCATGAACGCACAGGGTGAGCCTGCTGCCCGTTTTGAAGGACGGCAGGGCCCTCTGAAGTTGCTGGTGCTGGGTGGAAGCTTGGGAGCACAGGCGTTAAATGCCGTGGTACCGCAGGCCGTGGCCCGCTTACCCAAAGCCGAGCAACCGTTGGTGACCCATCAGGCCGGTGAAAAAAACCTCGATGCTCTGCAAGCCAATTACAGCGCTGCAGGAGTTGAGGCGCAGTGCACGGCATTTATTGACGATGTGGCGCAAGCCATGGCGGGGGCCGATGTCCTGATTTGCCGAGCTGGCGCAATGACGGTGGCCGAGGTGGCCGCAGTGGGTGTGGCCGCCTTGTTTGTGCCCTTCCCACACGCCGTGGACGATCATCAAACTCACAACGCAGCCTTTCTTGCCGATGAGCAAGCGGCATGGTTGTGCCAACAGCATGAGCTGACTGTGGAATGGCTTTATGCATGGCTAAAAGGACTGAATCGTCAGGCATGCCTTGAGATGGCCACGCGAGCCAAAGCCATGGCGAAACCAAATGCCACCGATGACGTGGTGGAACACATAGAACAGGTTGCGAAAACATGAAACACAAGGTCAAACACGTTCACTTCGTGGGTATTGGTGGCTCGGGGATGAGTGGCATCGCTGAGGTGCTGATCAACCTTGGCTACAAGGTCAGCGGGTCTGATTTGGCTGACTCCGCTGTGACCCGTCGCTTGGCCAGCCTGGGGGCCAGTGTGCATGTGGGCCATGAGGCATCCAATATTGTGGGCGCTGATGCTGTGGTCACATCCACCGCGGTGGGTGGCAGCAATCCCGAGGTGTTGGCAGCCCGCGCGGCTCGCGTGCCGGTGGTGCCCCGCGCTGTGATGCTGGCCGAATTGATGCGTCTAAAACAAGGCATCGCCGTGGCAGGAACCCATGGCAAAACCACCACCACCAGCTTGGTTGCCAGCATTCTGGCTGAGGGCAAACTGGACCCCACTTTTGTCATTGGGGGGCGTTTGAATTCAGCTGGCGCAAATGCCAAGTTGGGCACAGGCGAATTCATGGTTGTGGAGGCTGATGAGTCGGATGCCTCGTTTTTGAACCTGATGCCAGTGATTGCCGTCATCACCAACATCGATGCCGACCACATGGAAACCTACGGTCACGATTTTGCTCGCTTAAAGCAAGCGTTTGTGGAGTTTACCCAGCGCTTGCCTTTCTATGGGGTGGCTGCGGTGTGTGTGGATGACCCCTGCGTGCGGGAAATCATGCCATTCGTGTCCAAAACCGTGGTGACCTACGGCTTGTCTGAACAGGCACAAATCCGAGCGGTTGATGTGCAAGCCTGCGCGGGGCAAATGAAGTTTAAGGTACTGCGGGAAGACGAACCTGATCTTGACATCACCTTGAACCTTCCCGGCGATCACAATGTACGCAATTCCCTGGCAGCAATTGCCGTGGCTACCGAGATCGGAGTGCCCGACGAGGCGATTGTTTCCGCCCTCGAGAAATTCAATGGCGTGGGTCGCCGCTTCCAGCATTACGGCGAGGTGCCTGCCAAAGAGGGAGGACATTTCCTGGTGGTCGATGACTATGGTCATCACCCGGTTGAAATGGCTGCTACACTCGCCGCCGCTCGTGGCGCATATCCGGACAAGCGCTTGGTGCTGGCCTTTCAGCCGCATCGATACACGCGCACACGCGATTGCTTTGAAGATTTTGTGAAGGTGTTGGGAACACCCGACCTGGTGATTTTGTCCGAGGTGTACGCCGCTGGCGAGGCACCGATTGTGGCGGCCGATGGGCGCACCTTGGCTCGCGCGGTGCGCGTGGCCGGAAGAACTGAGCCCGTTTTTGTAGAGACCATGGAAGAGATGGAAAGCACGATTTTAAATTTGGCCCGCGACGGCGATCTGGTGATCACAATGGGGGCGGGGTCGATAGGGGCTTTGCCTGGAAAACTTGCTGCCCACGCGCAAGGGGGGCAGCCATGAGCGCTAATCGAGTAGATCCCAAAGCCTTGGGCAAGGTGGTGGTGCTGTTTGGTGGCAAGTCTGCTGAACGTGAAGTGTCTTTGAAGTCAGGAAGCATGGTGCTGGCTGCACTCAAGCGCAGTGGCGTGGATGCGCATGGATTTGACCCGGCAGAGCAATCGCTCGTGGCGCTTGCTCAAGGTGGCTTTGATCGAGCGGTGATTTCACTGCATGGCCGATTTGGTGAAGATGGCACCATTCAGGGCGCTCTGGAGTGGTTGGGTATTCCCTACACGGGCAGCGGCGTTACAGCGTCCGCCTTGGCCATGGACAAAATTTTGACCAAGGCAGCATGGTTGGCCCAAGGTCTGAGTACCCCGGATTATGTTCGGCTTGAGCCCGGGTTTGATGCCAAGGCTGTGGTGAGCCGCCTGGGCTTGCCGCTGATTGTCAAACCGGCTCAAGAAGGGTCCACCCTGGGCCTCACCAAAGTCAAAACGCTTGAGCAGCTTCAAGACGCCTTCGAATTGGCTTACCGCTACGACCCCAATGTATTGGCAGAAAAATTCATTTCAGGTCAGGAGCTCACGGTGCCGGTGTTGGGTGAGGGCGACACGGCCCATGCTTTGCCTGTGATCCGTATTCAAGCGCCCGATGGCAATTACGATTACCACAACAAATACATCGGCAATGACACCCAGTATTTTTGCCCCAGCGGTCTGGACCCCGAATTCGAAGCCAAGGTGCAGGCCCTGTGCGTGAAGGCGTATCAAGTACTGGGTTGCGCAGGCTGGGGGCGCGCCGACGTGCTGGTGGACGCCGAGGGCACGCCATGGTTGCTTGAAATGAACACCTCCCCCGGCATGACGGATCACTCCCTCGTGCCCATGAGCGCGCGCGCAAGCGGCATTGAATACGATGCATTGGTGCTGCAGATTGCTGCGTCAGCCCGTCTAAAAGCCACAGGCGTGATGGCGGAGGTGAAGCCCTGATGTGGTCCGCCCTCTGGAACGACGACAAGTTGATGAGCATCCTTGCAGGGTTCTTTGTGGTCCTGTCGATGGTATTGCTTGGCTATGCC
>NZ_CAXQZX010000047.1:0-37498 GCF_964228395.1 Limnobacter sp. | reverse complement strand
AGCTTGTCAGCGAACTTCTGACATGGCGTGCAAACCAAGCTCCTACTTTGAATAATTAGCTTGATTTAAAAGCTTTTTTTCAAGCAAAAGAAAGCACGAGGCCCGGCCGACACTGAACCTGAGTTCCACCGACAGGTTTAGTGCCATGCTTTCGATTCTGCTTTCTTTGACCCTTGGTTTTTCTGCGATTGATCAGGAAAAGTTGCCAGCGGCCCATGTTGAAACCATCGCGCGCGACGTGATTGAGCAGCTTCAGATCGATATGCGCGTGAAGCCAAGCTTGATTGTGACTGAGCGCCCTGAACCGACCCCGTTGGGTGCGATGCTGTATGCGAACGGCAAATGCGTGATCATCATCAATACGCAAAAAAACGCATGGGCCCAGTGGGGTCGTTTTCTGGATGGCCAAAATACGTCGAACTGGGATGGCATCGTGGCCGCCTCGGTAGCGCACGAAATGGGGCATTGTCTAAGAGAAAGCCGAGAGTTTGTTGCCTCGTTCAGCCTGGAGAATAAGCAATTTCGTGGTTTGCAACAGGTCTCTAACACAGGCCTGCCAGCAGACATGGTGTTTAAGCAAGAGCTGTTTGCCGATGCAGTCGCAGTGCTTTACGCTCAAGAAACCTTGGCGGAACAAGCCAGTGAGGTGATTGAGACCATGATCCAAGCGCGATCGAAATACGGCGCCAACGACCCCACTCACAACACAGCAGAGGTGCTGAAGAAACTGCTCAGCAAACCCATGCTTCGGGATGATCACGAAACTCTTGGACAAGCCGCAAAAAGAATGCTGGAAACTTTATGACGAGGACAAGTCCATATCGGATTCACCAGCCCCCTCGCGCTTGAGCGCTCTGGGAAACGCGCTGTCGTACACCTGTGCCAGGTGCGAAAAATCAAGCGAGGTGTAAATTTGAGTGGACGCAATAGAAGAATGGCCTAGCAATTCTTGCACTGCGCGAAGGTTTTGCGACATTTGCAACACGTGCGAGCCAAAGCTATGGCGGAGCATGTGAGGATGCAGGTGTTGTTGCAAGCCAGCCAATTTAGCAAAACGGGCCACATCGAGTTGCGCTTGTCTCACCGACAATCTGCCACCTCTGGCAGACACGAAAAGTGCAGAGTGCGGTACTTCGGAGGAGCACGAGTGAAGGTGTTTTTGCCGTGCATCCATATGCGCCTGAATTGCGGGTAGCAGGGCCTGCATAATCGGTACGACCCGTGCTTTGCTGCCTTTACCCACCACACGAATTTCGCCTTGAGCCAGATCCAGATAGGATTCTGCGCTTGAACCCCCACGGCCCGAAACACTCTCGCTGGTCAGCAGAGCGATAGACATGGCCTCGCTGATTCGAAGGCCAGTTGCGTATAAAAATTCAATCAAAAACCGCGCCTGGCGAAGCTGAAAATCTGCCACATCGAATGGCCGCAGCAAACCTCCCAGCTCATCCACCCCCAGCGCCTTTGGTAGAGACTTTGGGATCTTTGGCGTTTTAATGCCCTCGGCCGGGTTACTTGTACGCAGGCCCTGCTGAACCAGATGCGCGAAAAACCCTCGCAGACTAGAGGCGAGGCGCGCAAGGCTTCGAGGCGCAGCACCGGCTGCATGCCGTTTGGCCAAAAGGGTTTTTAAGTGTGCAGGCGTGGCCTCCAGGGGATGTACAGTGAGATGCGCAAGATCTCGCGAGACCGCCAAAACAGAGTTGCTGGCCTGGCGCTTTTCGAGCGCCAAGTATTCCAGGTAGGCATTAATCAGTGGTTGCCACTGTGCAGGCGGCTCAAAGCTGCGCATGAAATCTCGGCCAGAGAGTTTAGAAAATCAGTTTCCAAAGTAGGCGCAAAACGATCTTTGTCAGGAGACCCCAAAGCGAGCACTCCAAAAGTATTGGGGCTAATGCCCACCCGCAGAGGAATAATCACCACCGAACGGGGCATGGAGTCTTCACCTTGAAACGCAGACAGATCAGGGGCATTGTCAGCAAAGCCGCAGTACAGCCCGGGCATTGCGTCTACGGCCTTTTGAGCACTGGTGGACCCACCCTCTTTGCTTTGCCACAGGTCCAGCCCCACCATTGGCACCAAAAACAACTTTTTGATTTGCTCCACCAAGACCGCTGGAAGTTGCTGGGGATCTTTCACCACCAACAGCGCTCTAGTCAGGCTGAGAAGTTTGTTAATGATGGCCTGATTTTCTACTGCGGCGTGGGTCATTTCTACCATGCGGTGCTCAAGCGCCTTCACTTTGTCTCGCATGGTTTGAACCTGCCGCTCTTGCAGCGAAGCCACGTTGCCGTGGCTTTGCTCAGGCAGCTTGATGAAGGCCAAAACGCCAGGATTTCTGATCAAAAAATCCGGGTTGGCCTTTAAAAAATCGGCCACCATGATGGCTTCTTCGGTCATAAACAATACTCTCCTTCAAAAACTGTTTGTGCTGGTCCGGTCATGAATACATCGCTGTCAGCCTGGCCAGACCATTCAATGGTTAATGTGCCCCCAGCCTTGATGATATCGACCCGCTCAGACAACAGCCCCATCTTCATGCCACAGACGGCGGCAGCACAGGCTCCGGTACCACAGGCCAGCGTCTCACCTACTCCGCGCTCGAACACGCGAAGGTGCGCTCTATTTTTGTCGACCACATTCAAAAAACCCACGTTGACCCGCTCGGGGAATCGAGGGTGACTTTCAAGCGTTGTGCCAAGACTTTGCACAAGGTCATCAGAAGCGGGCTGCTCGAGCTGAATAACCACATGGGGATTGCCCATGCTGGCCACACTCACCCAGAGCTCTTGTCGCCCTCGCCCGGTGTCAGCAGGCAGCAAATATTGGGTGATGGCGCCCACTTGGCGCGTGGCCAACCCATCGGCAACAAACGGTATTCTGGTCGGATCAAACAAGGCTGGCCCCATGTTCACCTTGACCCAATTGTGGCCGATTAACTCAGGCTCAATGATGCCTGCTTGGGTTTCAACCCGAATGCGGGTTTTTGAGGTGAGCTTTTTGTCAAAAACAAACTGAGCAAAACAGCGCGCCCCGTTGCCGCACTGCTGCACCTCGGAGCCATCGGCATTAAAAATTCTGTACTTAAAATCGCAATCGGCTAATGTGGAAGCCTCCACCACAAGAACCTGATCAGCACCCACACCAAAATGGCGATCCGCCAATGCCTTCACCAAACGAGGGCTCAATTCGATATTTTGTTCAATGTTGTTGAGCACCACAAAGTCGTTACCGGCCCCGTGCATCTTGGTGAATGGAATGTGGCTTGTTTGAGTCATGTTGAACGCAATGTGTTGTGGCGAAGAATTTTTATCAGTATATGCGGGCTTCGCCCTGAGGCCGGGTCTTGAATCGTTTGTGTAGCCACAGGTACTGCGGAACGTTGTCTTTTACCCAATCCTCTATACAAGCGTTCATTTTTTGAGTGGACGCGGTTTCGTCTTCCAAAGGGAAGTCTTGCAGAGGTGCATGAACGCAAACCTCATAGCAGCCTCGTCGATATCGGGTGGTGACCGGAATAACCTGGGCCTTGAGCATTTTTGCCAAGCGAGGAACAGCGGTTACCGTGGCGGCTTTTACGCCAAAAAATGGCACAAACACCGAGTCGCGCTCCCCGAAGTCCATGTCGGGCAGGTAATACAAAGGCCTGCCTTGCTTCATGGCGGTCAACAATGGCCGCACGCCTTGCTGCCGTGACAGTAACAGAGGCTCTCCATAACGGGAGCGGCCTTCCAGAATCAACTGGTTGAGCACTTGGTTTTTCTGGTTGGAGTACATGGTGACCATGTCGACTTCAAGGCAGAGGCGCGACCAGGCGGCGTCCAGACCCAAAAAATGAGGGGCCAGCAAAATGGTTGGCTGCCCATTGGTACAGGCCTGCAACATGGACGGGTTCATGATTTTGACGCGCTGTTTAACGATGTCGGCATTGCCGTCCCACAACCAGGCACGATCAAGAAAGGTTCGAAGGTAAAAATAAAGGTGTTGAACCGCCCAGACCACACGGGCGGAGCCGCTAACATGAGGGAAACAGAGACTTAGGTTGGTCAGCATGACCCGGCGACGCTCAAAGGCCAGCAAAAA
Organism: Limnobacter sp.; assembly: GCF_964228395.1. Classification (GTDB taxonomy): domain Bacteria; phylum Pseudomonadota; class Gammaproteobacteria; order Burkholderiales; family Burkholderiaceae_B; genus Limnobacter. Next base: position 33,415 of record NZ_CAXQZX010000047.1, on the reverse strand, counting down.
AAGGAGCAGGGTTAAAAAACCAGCCATGACGATGGCCAGGGCCTGATAAACCGCAAATGGCAGGCGCCCCATGGCAAACCAGCCCTTGATCAACACATGGTTCAAAGCTGCCCCCTTGGATTGGATTTCGGCGGTTTATACCGTTCATAGCCCCAATAATACTGTTCAGGATGTTTCATGATGAGCGACTCCATGGCTTGATTAACTTCCCCTGCCGCCTGCACAGGGTCGGCACTCAGGCGCTCTGGACCAGGGTATAACTCAAGTATGAACCCTTCTCCGTTGGGCTTTCGAACACCAATAGCCAGCACGATGGCCGCCCCCGTGGCCTGTTGCAGGCGCCCCGGCAAGGTCATGGTATACGCAGGTTGACCAAACATATTGGCCCACACGCCCTCCCCCTCAGCTGGCACCTGGTCAGGCAACATCCCCACCGCCTCGCCACGCTTGAGGGCTTTGAGCAAAATTTTTACGCCTGCCAAGGTGGTGGGAGCCAAAGCCACGTTGTTACGCGCACGACTGGCCTCGATGATGTGCTGAATTTCAGCCTTTCGGTTGGGACGATACAACACAGTGATAGGTGCACGTGTTGAAAAAACTTGAGCAGTTGATTCAAAACTACCCATGTGGGGCGTTAAAAAAATAACCCCCTTGCCTTGCGCCTGGGCTTGCTCAATGACCTCCCAGTTTTTGATTTGGGTGCACGCTGCTGCCCCGTGCATGGTGGGTCTGCCCCACAAAAAAGGCAGTTCAAACAAAGCCATCCCCGCATGCGATACCGATCCTCGAATGGCCCGAATACGGGCCAATTCGTCTTGAGGGAAGGCAATGCGGGCATGCTGTTCTATTTTTAACCGGTACGAGGGTGACAATCCATACACCGCCCAGCCCAGTAATGTGCCCAAACCGTGCAACAAGGGCAGTGGCAAGCGCGCGAGTAGATCGAAGGCAATTTTTATCATGCTGGCATTGTAACGATGTTGACCTTCCAAGGCGGTGAGCAATGTTGTATATTTCTAAGGTTCGCTGAGTTAATTGGACAACTTGCGGGGCGAACTAAAACAAATCCGCTAAAGCGTCGCCGAGCTTCAAACTAACAAGTCGGCTTCGCCTAAACCCTTGTTATTTTGGAGCTTTTTTATGAGCAATGAATTTCTTTTTACCTCCGAATCCGTGTCTGAAGGCCACCCAGACAAAGTGGCGGACCAAATTTCGGATGCCGTTCTCGACGCCATTCTTGAGCAAGACCCCACCGCACGCGTTGCTGCCGAAACTTTGACCAATACTGGTTTGGTGGTGATGGCGGGCGAAATTACAACCACCGCCCAAGTGAATTACATCGATGTGGCTCGCGACACGCTCAAGCGCATTGGCTACGACAACGGCGACTACGGCATTGATTACAAGAGCTGCGCCGTGATGGTGTGTTACGACCGCCAAAGCCCAGACATCGCCCAGGGCGTAGACAAAGCCCATGACGACGGTTTGGACCAAGGCGCCGGCGACCAGGGCTTGATGTTTGGCTATGCCTGCGACGAAACCCGCGAGTTGATGCCCTTGGCGATCAGTTTGTCTCACCAGTTGGTGCAGCGCCAAAGCCTGCTGCGCAAAGATGGCCGCCTGGCCTGGCTGCGCCCGGATGCCAAATCTCAAGTGACTGTTCGCTACGTGGATGGGAAACCAGACTCAATCGATACTGTAGTGCTGTCCACCCAACACGCCCCCGATATTGAACTGGCCACATTGCGCGAAGCCGTGATTGAAGAAGTGATCAAACCAGTGCTTCCCAAAGAACTGGTCAAGGGAAACATCAACTTTTTGGTTAACCCCACAGGCCGCTTTGTGATTGGCGGCCCTCAGGGGGATTGTGGCCTGACAGGCCGAAAGATCATTGTGGATACCTATGGGGGTGCTGCTCCCCACGGCGGCGGCGCGTTCTCCGGCAAAGATCCTTCCAAAGTTGACCGGTCAGCTGCTTACGCAGGTCGTTATGTTGCCAAAAACATTGTGGCTGCAGGCCTGGCCGCGCGTTGCCTCGTGCAAGTAAGCTATGCCATCGGTGTGGCGCGCCCCACCTCCATCATGGTCAACACTTTTGGCACCGGAAAAATTTCGGACGCCGCAATCACAGAGCTGGTGCGCAGCCATTTTGACCTGCGCCCCAAGGGCATCGTCAAAATGCTCGACCTGCTGCGCCCAATCTACGCCAAAACGGCTGCGTACGGCCATTTTGGTCGCGAAGAACCCGAATTCAGCTGGGAGCGCACCGACAAGGCCGACGCCTTAAAGGCTGCCGCTGGCGTGTAAGGCCATGCATTTGGAGGGCCCCTTGCGTTGGGCGTGACGGGCCGCTCCAATCCTGATAAAATTGAAGAGTTCGAGGAGCGTTGCGACACCCGTTGATCAGGGTGCTAGGCTCGAACAGGAAACAACAACGGCGCTCACGCTTCTTTCTTTATGGACTTTTCAAAGGAGGGCGTGATGAACGCCATTGCAAAACCCCTGACAGCCACTGGCGAAAATGATTTTTTCGTCAAGAACCTCGCTGAAGCCGACTACGGCCGAAAAGAAATCGCCATCGCCGAAACAGAAATGCCCGGCCTGATGGCCATTCGCCAAGAATATGCAGCGAGCCAACCCCTGAAAGGCGCGCGTATTACCGGTTCTTTGCACATGACCATCCAAACCGCCGTGTTGATTGAAACACTGGCTGCTTTAGGTGCTGAAGTGCGGTGGGCTTCCTGCAACATTTACTCAACCCAAGATCACGCGGCTGCTGCGATTGCTGCCGCTGGCATTCCGGTATTTGCCTACAAAGGCGAGAGCCTCAAAGACTATTGGCATTTCACCCACCGTATTTTTGAGTGGGCCGATGGTGGTTATTCCAATATGATTTTGGACGATGGCGGCGATGCAACACTGCTGCTGCACTTGGGCGTCAAAGCTGAAAAGGACCTGTCGGTGTTGTCCAACCCGGGCAGCGAAGAAGAGGTTTGCCTTTTTGAGTCGATTAAAGAAACACTAAAGAAAGATCCTCAGTGGTACAGCAAGCGCATTGTGCACATCAAAGGCGTAACGGAAGAAACCACCACTGGCGTGCATCGTTTGTACGAAATGCACAAACGTGGCGAGCTGGCCTTCCCTGCGATCAACGTGAATGACTCTGTCACCAAATCCAAGTTTGACAACCTGTATGGCTGCCGCGAGTCGCTGGTCGATGGCATCAAGCGCGCCACTGACGTGATGATTGCCGGTAAAGTGGCGGTAGTGGCGGGTTACGGTGATGTTGGCAAAGGGTCTGCTCAAGCGCTACGCGCTTTGTCGGCCCAGGTTTGGGTCACTGAAATTGATCCAATTTGCGCCCTGCAAGCAGCCATGGAAGGTTACAAAGTGGTCACCATGGACTACGCAGCGGACAAGGCTGATATTTTTGTGACTGCAACCGGCAACAAAGACATCATCACGCACGATCACATGGCCAAAATGAAAGACCAGGCGATTGTGTGCAACATTGGGCACTTCGACAACGAGATCGACATCGCCAGCGTCAAGAAGTATCAGTGGGAAAATATCAAGCCGCAGGTTGACCACATCATCTTCCCTGACGGAAAGCGCATCATCATGCTGGCCGAGGGTCGCTTGGTGAACCTGGGCTGTGGCACTGGCCACCCCTCTTTCGTGATGTCCTCCAGCTTTGCCAACCAAACCATTGCCCAGATCGAGCTGTTCACACAGACCAGCAAGTACCCGGTGGGTGTGTATGTGTTGCCCAAGCACCTGGACGAAAAAGTGGCTCGCTTGCACCTGAAGAAAATTGGTGCGCAGCTCACTGAGCTCAGCCCAAGCCAGGCGGCCTACATTGGCGTGAAGCAAGACGGCCCTTACAAGCCCGACCACTACCGCTACTGATGGCCTAGCAAAGGGGGCCGGCCTTGCGTGCAGACCTTGCGCTGGTTGAGAGGGGCTTGTGCACCAGTCGTGCGCAAGCCCAACAATGCATCGCCCAAGGTCGTGTGCGATGTAGACCCGGCCCACTTGCAGCTTGGATCACAGTTAAAAAGCCTTCCCATTCGGTGGACGCCCATCAAGCGCTCGAATTGCTTGCATCAACCGAGCCTAACTTTGTATCTCGTGGCGGATTAAAATTGCTCGGGGCGCTCGAAGATGTAGCGCTGGACGTCCATGGATTAAAGTGTATGGATTTGGGGCAATCCACAGGGGGGTTTACAGATTGCCTGCTACAACGCGGAGCGGCGAGCGTGATTGGATTGGACGTGGGGCACGGGCAATTGCACAGCGCTTTGCGCGAGCACCCCAAGGTGCACGCCCTTGAGGGGGTCAACCTGTACAAAACAGAGCCAGCCGAAATTTTGAATGTGCTGAAAAGTGCCTGCCCCGAATTTTTGCCCGTCCAATTGGTGGTGGCCGACTTGTCTTTTATTTCTTTGCGCAAGGTGTTGCCCCAAATTGTGGCCTACATGCAAAAGGGATGCTTGGGTCTTCTGTTGGTTAAACCCCAATTTGAGTTGGGCCCACAGCACATTGGCAAAAATGGACTGGTGAAAAACCTGCCCGCCTTATTGCCCGATCTTGAAAAAGACATGAAAACTGCGTGCATCGAGGTGGGGTTGCATGTGAAGCAGTTTTTGCCATGCCAAATCCAGGGTGGCGACGGCAATCAAGAATTTTTTCTGCACCTTGAAAAACAAACCTCTTCTTCTCAAATGTCATCATGAACATGAACATCAGTTTTGAATTTTTTCCAGCAAAAACAGAAGAAGGTGCAGCCAAACTGCAAACCACTTGCACACAATTGGCGGAGCGCAATCCTGAATTTTTTTCGGTGACTTTTGGTGCGGGTGGCACCACACAGGATGGGACACTGAACACCGTCTTGGGCATTCAACGCATGGGGCATGAGGCAGCTCCACATTTGTCCTGCGTCGGAGCCAGCCGCGAGAAAATCAGAGGCCTGCTGAACACCTACCGTGACAACGGAATCAAAAGGATTGTGGCTCTACGTGGAGACCTGCCCTCCGGCACCATGGGCACAGGCGATTTTCGCTATGCCAGTGAGCTGGTTGAGTTTATTCGCGCAGAAACCGGCGAGCATTTTTTTATCGAAGTGGCCGCCTACCCCGAAACCCACCCTCAGGCCAAAAGCCCGGCAGCTGACGTCGAAGCTTTTGTGCATAAAGTGAAATGTGGGGCGAACTCAGCCATCACCCAATATTTTTACAACCCGGATGCATTTTTGTACTTTCGGGACCAAGTGCAAAACCGTGTCAATATTCCGCTGATTCCAGGCATCATGCCCATCACCAATTACAGCCAATTGGCGCGTTTCTCTGACGCGTGCGGCGCTGAAATTCCTCGCTGGATCCGCAATCGCCTGCAGCATTTTGGTGATGACCGGGAAGCCATTCGCTCTTTTGGTTTGGAGGTGGTGACCACCTTGTGTGAAAACCTGATTCGCGAAGGGGTGTCCGGGCTGCACTTCTACACCATGAACAATGCGCAACCCACCCTATCGATTCTGGACGCTTTGGGTTATTGATTTTGCTGTGGCGAGGATGGAAAAATCACCCCGTCCTCGGTGACCACGGCGTCCAGTGCCTGGTCGTGTGGCTCGTGGAACGTGACGTCAAATTCTGTTCCTGAAAATGCAACCCCAACGGACCAGGGCTTCGGATTCAAAGCGGCCAGAGTACTGTCATACCAGCCCGCACCGTAACCCAGTCGATACCCAAGTCGGTGAAACCCAACGCAGGGCATGACCACCACATCGGGCTCACCCCAGTTGCAATCGGCTGGCACGGGAATCCCATATTGACCCGCCACCCATGTGGTGCTTGGCCCAAACTTTGCAAACTTCAAAACCTTGCCGTTTGGGGTTTCACTGCAAACCGGTGTCAGCCAAGTGAACCGAATAAGATTTTTATCACTCAAAAGAGCAAGCAGATCGGGCTCTCCACGAATGGGTTGATAGATTGCCACTGTGCAGGGGCCTCGGGATTGGAGTAGAGTAGAAAGATGCTCGAGCATGCTTGCAACTCGCCAAGCATGCTCCATTGAACTCAAATTCTCCCGATAGGCCAACGCCTGTCGCCTAAACGTTTTTTTTATATCGAACACCATGAATTTAACCCCAACTTTAAAGCTTGTCATGACGCTCACGGTGTGGGGGCTTGGTGCCATCACAGCGCCAGTCTCAGCCGCTGACCCACACGAGGAGTTGGTTAAACAAATCAAGAGCGCTTACGCAGATGGCCATTACGACAACTTTTCAAGGCTGACCGCGCAACTGCCCGCCAACCACCTGTTCCAGCCGTATGCTGAAATTTGGCGTTTCCGCTTTTTCCAGAAAGGGCAGGAAAAACAATCCCCGGATCGTGACGCACCTTGGCCTACCGAGAGTGTAATGCCCTTGCTGGATAAACACGACAACACCTGGCCAGCCGAGTCGCTTCGTCGAGATTGGCTTGAACAACTGGCCCGCAATGGGCAATGGGAGTTGTATGCTCAAGAACGCCCCAAGCTGCGCTATCGCCCCGACCAAGGCGTGGAATGTGCGGACCTGATGCAAGCGGCAGAGCAAGGTCAATTGGTGCGATACAAGGTGAATGCCGTGATTGCGTACGATAAACGGCTTCCCAGAACCTGCCGTACACTGCTTAAAAACCTGTATCGCATGGGGGGCATTAGCGCAAATGACCTGGATCGGCACGTGCTCCAATTGGCTGCGGTCAACCAGCAGTCCAATGCGATCAACTTTGTCAAAGATTTTGCCGACACAGGCTGGGGCCGGCAATTGGATACCAAACTGCTGCAAGAGGCCATGAGCAGTCCAGATGCCTATTTGAAGCGCCGTGCCTCTGTTGAACAAACTGATCTTTACCTGTCTGCCGCGCTCACCCGCAAGGCTGTTCAAGATGCCTCAGGCACGGCATACGACCTGGAAAACAAACACGCCACAAGCCTGTCAACGCCCAACCTTCAGTGGCTATGGGCTCACATCGGGTACAGGGCCGGCCTTCAATGGGACCGCAACGCTTTGACCTACTTTCGGCGAAGCTCGCCCGAGGTGATGAGCAATGAACAAATGGAATGGAAGGTGCGCGCTGCGCTCCTGATTCAAGACTGGCCACAGGTTTACCAAGCCACCTTAGAGATGAATCCAGAGCTACAGGAAGACCGTGCATGGGTGTATTGGCGTGGGCGTGCTTTGGCCGCTCAGGGCAAGACGACCGAGGCCCGCCAAGAATGGCTGAAGGCTGTACACCCGTTCTCTTTTTACGGAAAACTGGCTCACGAAGAATTGGGCCACGTGGTGCAAGCCCCTCCAAGACCGGAGTTGCTAACCGCAGCTGAACTGGACAAAGCCAAAGCGAACAAGGGCCTTCAACGCGCCTTGATGCTGTATGACGCAGGACTGCGCACAGAAGGCTTTTGGGAGTTCAATCTTCAGGTTGCCCAAATGACGGATCGAGAATTGCTTGCAGCAGCCAACTGGGCCAACAAAAACCAGCTTTACGACCGAGCGATAGCTGCGGCTGACCGAACACAGAGCCAACATGACCTTGCGCTTCGTTACCTCACACCCTTTCGCGACAACATGAAGGCAAAAACCAGCAGCATAGGTGTGGACGAAGCTTGGGTTTACGGTTTGATTCGCCAGGAATCACGTTTTGTGACCATTGCCCGCTCTGGTGTTGGCGCCAGCGGATTGATGCAAGTGATGCCTGCCACCGCAAAATATGTGGCGAGGAAGATTGGTTTATCGGACTTTAAACCCGCAGACATCACCGAAATCGACACCAACCTGACCTTGGGCACAAGTTATTTGAAAATGGTGTTTGAACAGCACGATCAATCACCCGTGCTGGCCTCGGCTGGCTACAACGCAGGCCCGAGCCGGCCTAGCCTGTGGAAACGCCGTCTGGGTGCTGGACGCACCATGGAAGGGGCCATGTTTGCAGAATTGATTCCCTTTGATGAAACCCGGGGTTATGTAAAAAATGTAATGTCCAACACGGTGGCGTATTCTTTGCTTTTGAACAATGGCTCGACACCTTTGAAACAAAGACTGGGTATCATTCAGGGATCGGATTGAATATTGCTGACGTATTGGTATGAACAAAACTAAAAACGCTCTGGTCATAGGCGGCTCGGGTTTTATAGGCCAGGCAGTTTGTAACGAATTGGCCAAACAGGGTTACCGAATCACCGTGCCCACGCGGCGGTACAAAAATGCCCGACACCTGTTGACCCTGCCCACCTGCCAACTGGTGGAAGGAAACATTCATGACCGCGCCACCTTGGGCCGCTTGGTGGCTGGGCAGGATGTGGTGATCAATTTGCTTGGCGTTCTGCACAGCAAACCCGGCAAGCCGTATGGGCAGAATTTCCGCGTCAACCATGTGGAGTTTCCCAAGGCTTTGTGCGCCGCCATGTCCAAGCACGGAGTAAAGCGCATTGTTCACATCAGCGCGCTGGGAATTGGTGTTCAAAACCCCGCACCATCCATGTACCTGCGCTCGAAGACGGACGGAGAAGCCGCGATTAAGGACAGCGGTTTGGCCTGGACCATTCTGCGCCCCTCAGTGGTGTTTGGTCGGGATGACAAATTTTTAAATACCTTTGCTTCATTGGCGAAACTCGCGCCAGTTATTCCGCTGGCAGGTGCCCAAGCGCGCTTCCAACCCGTTGCGGTTGGTGATGTGGCCAAAGCCGTAATGGCCTGCATTCAAGACGCCAATAAAGACACGATTCACAACACCTACGACTTGGTTGGCCCGGAGATCTACACGCTCAAGGAGCTGGTTTTGCTGTCAGCCAAGGCCATCGGCCGTTCCCCCTTGGTCTTCGGCGTGCCAGATGCTGTCGGCAAAGCGCAGGCTTTGGTCATGGAACTGATGCCAGGTGAACCACTCATGAGCCGCGACAACGTGGACTCCATGAAAATCGACAATGTGCGCACATCGGGTCGTGTTTTCCCATTGGCTGTTTACGAGAACCTTTCCGTGGTCGCACCCGAATATCTCAAAGCCCGTCATTTGCCCTCCGATCTTGACGAGTTCCGACGAGGCGCTCACCGCCAAGACTAGCCCTTAAGCTTTGATTCATCGTACAATTTCGGTTTGGGTTTAGCATCCAAGTGACTCTTTGCGAGGACTTGGCGCCTAAGCTGACCGACCTTGTTTTATTTTGCCGCCATTTCTCAGCGAGTTTTGCCGTGACCGATTTTTTGATGAAAACCTATGCCCGCCAACCCATTGCTTTCACCCATGGTGAAGGTGCTTGGCTATGGTCCACGGACGGTAAAAAATACCTGGATGGTCTGTCAGGCATTGCAGTCAACGGGCTGGGGCACAACCACCCCAAGTTGGTGAAGGCCATCGCCGAGCAGGCTGGCAAATTGATTCACACCTCCAACCTGTATGGGGTGGTGGAACAGCAGCAATTGGCCAAACGGTTGTGCGAATTGTCTGGCATGCAAGAGGCATTTTTTTGCAACTCGGGCGCTGAAGCGAACGAAGCTGCAATCAAGTTGGCCCGCCACTACGGACACAAGCGAGGCATTGAAAACGCTAAAATTATTGTAATGGAGAGGGCCTGGCACGGCCGTACTCTAGCCACGCTTGCAGCCACAGACAGCCCCAAAGCCAAGGTCGGCTTTGGAGAGTTGCCAGGCGGTTTTGTGCGCGTGCCCTACAAAAATTTTGCCGCCATTGAGCAGGCGGCAGACGACCACCCAGAAATTCAAGCCGTGCTGCTCGAAGTGCTGCAGGGCGAGGGGGGCATCAATGTGGCCGACACGGATTATCTGCAGGCGCTTCGCAACTTGTGCACCGCCAAGGGCTGGTTGCTGATGATTGACGAGGTGCAAAGTGGGATTGGCCGCACTGGCAAGTGGTTTGGCTACCAACACGCAGGCATTTTGCCAGACGTGATCACCTTGGCCAAAGGCTTGGGTTCTGGCGTGCCGATTGGTGCTTGCCTGGCCGCGGGCCCAGCCGCTGCGGTCATGACCCCAGGCACCCATGGCACCACCTTTGGCGGAGGCCCCTTGGTGTCTGCAGCGGCCCTGGCCACGCTAAGGATTATGGAAGAAGAGCATTTGCTTGAACACGCGCCCGCCATGGGCCAGTTGATTCGCGCCACATTGGGTCGCGAATTGGCGGGCATCGCTGGTGTCAAAGACATTCGCGGCCGAGGTCTCATGGTGGGCGTTGAATTGTGGAAGCCTTGTGCGGAACTGGTTGGCATAGCGCGCGACCGTGGTCTAATCATCAACGTGACCCGCGACAATGTGGTGCGACTCTTGCCGCCGCTGGTGATCAAAAAAGAAGAAGCCGAAAAGCTTGCGATGGAACTGGCGCCTTTGATCAAGGACTTCCTCGCACAAACAGCCTAAGGAGGAACCGGCCTGCATGGCGGGCCGGCTTACACATGCCGATTAAACACTTTTTGCAGTTCAGCGACATCACCCGGGATGAGTTCGACTATTTGATGAACTTAACCCGTGACGTGAAAGCGAGGTTCAAACGCTACGAGCCATATTACCCGCTGCAAGACCGCACCCTGGTGATGATTTTTGAAAAAGCATCCACCCGCACACGCCTTAGCTTTGAAGCCGGCATGCACCAGCTGGGGGGGTCTGCCATTTATTTGAACACCAAAGACTCACAATTGGGACGCGGGGAACCCGTTGAAGATGCAGCGCAGGTCATCTCGCGAATGTGCGACATCGTCATGATTCGCACCTACGAACAAGAAATCGTTGAGCGTTTTGCAGCCAACAGCCGCGTGCCGGTGATCAATGGTTTGACCAATGAATACCACCCCTGCCAAACCTTGGCTGACATTTACACCTTCATTGAGCGCCGAGGCAGTATTCAGGGCAAAACTGTGGCCTGGGTGGGTGATGGCAACAATGTGTGTGCCACTTGGCTTCAGGCGGCCGAATTACTCGACTTTAAAGTCAATATTTCAACCCCGGCAAACTACAACATCGACACCAGCAAGGTGAATATCCAAGGCACCCATCATGAATGGTTTGCAGACCCCATGCAGGCCTGTAAAGGTGCAGATATCGTCACCACCGATGTGTGGACCAGCATGGGCTTCGAAAAAGAGAACAAAGCGCGAATGGAAGCGTTTGCCGAGTTTCAGGTGGATGCCGACATGATGGCCGTGGCCGATTCTGAGGCTTTGTTCATGCACTGCCTACCAGCCCACCGCGGCGAAGAAGTGGCCGCAGAAGTGATTGACGGGCCACAAAGCGTGGTCTGGGAAGAGGCTGAAAACCGTCTTCATACGCAGAAGGCCTTGATGGAATTTCTTTTGTTGGGGCGCAAATGAACCTGCGCTTTTCCTGCTAACCCTTTCTAAATATTAAGCATCATGAGTGACGTAAACAAAGTAGTGCTGGCCTATTCAGGCGGCTTGGACACCTCGGTGATCTTGAAGTGGCTTCAGGACACCTACGGTTGCGAAGTGGTTACTTTTACAGCCGATTTGGGCCAAGGTGAAGAGCTGGAACCGGCCCGCCAGAAGGCACTGAAATTTGGCATCAAGCCGGAGAATATTTACATCGATGATGTACGCGAAGAATTTGTTCGCGATTTCGTGTTTCCCATGTTCCGCGCCAACACCGTTTACGAGGGTGAATACTTGTTGGGCACCTCGATTGCCCGCCCTTTGATCGCCAAACGGCTAATCGACATTGCTAGAGAAACAGGCGCCGATGCCATTTCGCATGGCGCGACCGGCAAAGGCAACGACCAAGTGCGCTTTGAGCTGGGCGCATATGCCCTGATGCCTGGGGTAAAAATCATCGCCCCTTGGCGCGAATGGGACCTGCTCAGCCGCGAGAAGCTGCTGAAGTACGCCGAAGACGCCGGCATTGAAATTGACATGAAGCACAAGAAGGGCGGAGCGCCCTACTCCATGGACGCCAACCTGCTGCATATCAGCTATGAGGGGCGCCACTTAGAGAACCCCAGCGCCGAAGCCGAGGAAAGCATGTGGCGCTGGACCGTGAGCCCAGAGGCAGCGCCCGATGAGGCGGAGTATCTCGACCTGGAATACGAGCGCGGCGATATCGTGGCCTTGAATGGCAAAAGAATGAGTGCTGCGGAAGTGCTCACTGAACTGAACCGGATCGGGGGCAAACACGGAATAGGCCGCCTGGACTTGGTAGAGAACCGCTATGTGGGCATGAAAAGCCGGGGATGCTACGAAACGCCTGGGGGCACCATCATGCTCAAGGGGCACCGTGCGATCGAATCCATCACCTTGGACCGTGAGGTGGCTCACCTGAAAGACGACCTGATGCCCCGGTATGCCAGCCTGATTTATAACGGCTACTGGTGGAGCCCGGAACGAGTGGCCCTTCAAACACTGATTGATCACACCCAGCAGACAGTGAATGGTTGGGTTCGCTTGAAGCTCTACAAAGGCAACGTGATTGTGGTGGCCCGCGACTCCAAAACTGATTCGCTTTTTGACCAGAATATTGCGACCTTTGATGAAGACGGCGGCGCTTATAACCAAGCCGACGCCGGCGGATTTATCAAGCTCAATGCACTGCGCATGCGAATTGCCGCCAACGCCAAGCTCAAGCGCGGCCAGTGAACAGGGCAAGCTTCGTAAAAAAGCCGGCGTAAGCCGGCTTTTTTTTGAACTGTGCGGCCTGTTTAGCTCACTTAAAGACAGGAGTTAACCACTTAATTTGCCCATGTGCCGTCCAAACCAGCGAGTTTTCAAGATCATCGTGAGCCTTGCGCTGATGGCATGCCCCTTATTGAGCGCTGCCCAATCAGCTTTTACACCTAGCCCGCGAGGCCATACTGCAATTGGATTTGCCGCCCACCCACAGAGCGTGAGCGCCACCGCGGGAGCGGAGGTCACTCTGGCCACGCTTTTGAGAGGGCCAGTGAAATCCATTATTTGGAGAAAGAACGGCGTCCCCATTCCCGATTCCGATTCATACCAAATCACCGTACTTGCGCCAGATGACCCGTTGCGCCCAGACCGATATGAAGCGGAAATTCGGGACGCATTTGGCAATCATTTGTTAAGCCAAGGCGCCTCCGTCAGCAGTGCCTTAAGGCCGATGAAAGCAGCCTCCATTGAACCTGCGGTGTACAACAATTGGCTAAAACTGCAGGCCATCTTTGAACTTCCTGGACTGTTCCAGACGGCCACCTACGCGTTGGAAGAGGAAGTTGGAGGTTGGCACAAAGGCTCCGACAGGATTCTACGCAATTTGAGTGCATGCCAAGCACAGCCCGGAATAGAGGTGATCAGTGCTGTACCAGGCGATACAGAGAACACGCAAGGTTTGAAACTGGTCTTGGACGGTTGCATGATTCGACGCTTTAATGTGCACGGAGAAGAACGTAACATGCTGTACAGCGGACAGTATCTGCAATCAATCCGCAGTTTTCGCGGCACAGACTCGGAAACCTGGAAACACGAGCGTTTTGCTCGGGACCTGCGCATTGCTTTTGACAATACACCACCGTCCAGACACGATAACACCGCCAACTTTGACACCACACTCAATGGAAAGCTGACGCACACACGCGAAATTCAGCGCGTAGGTGACCAACACCAGCGGCTGCGAGAAACCTTTGAATGGAGCAAAGGCAGTAGCATTGTGAACCCGCAAACCGGAGTGTCGGTGATCTTTCAAAGCGGCACGTTTGTGCGCGAGTATTTTGGAAAGTCAAACTTGATTGACACGCAGCCTGAACGAAGCTCTGAATACTTTAAGGATTTACGTCTTTTGGTCAACGGCAAAACATTGGTGCTCGACGGCCTGGTCAATCGGGTGTACTCCGCGGGAGAAATTAAACGCACGGGGCAGTTTACTTTGTCAGTCAATGGCAAAAAGGTATTGGTGACCAGTGGCAGCGCCACACCTTTGCAGGGCTTGGACGGTGATTTGCCTTATGTTCCCAAATTTGTCGGCGTATTCACCAACGACCACCTTCAGGCACCAAAATCGCCCGCGCGAGCGCGCACGGCGATGGTTACAGGACAAGCGCGGGCAAACTAAATTAAATTGGGCTCAGCAGACAAAGCCACGCCAAACTTGGCTTGGACAACAGACTGAATGTGGTTAATGAGGGCGACCAACTCACCGCCCTGCCCCCGCCCATGATTGACCAAAATCAGAGCTTGTCGGTGATACACGCCAACATCCCCGACTTTAAACCCCTTTAACCCGCACTGCTCGATCAACCAGCCTGCCGCCAACTTCACCTGCCCATCGGGCATGGGGTACTGCACCATGCCTGGAAAAGCAGCTCGCAGCGCCTGAGCCTGTGCAGCGGGCACAATGGGGTTTTTAAAAAAACTGCCGCTGTTGCCAAGCACCACCGGGTCCGGCAGCTTGCTGCTGCGAATGTCAATCACTGCCTTCATCACATTTTTTGGGCTTGCACCGCCCAGTTCTTGAACACGCTCGGCCACGTCGCCGTAACCGAGCTCAGCTTGCCATTTCACTGGCAGAGCAAAATCTACGGCGGTGATGATGTATGTGTTTGATGGAACCTGCTTAAACACGCTCTCGCGGTAGGAAAATTGACACTCAGCTTTTGTGAATACCCTAAAACAAGCCTGCTGAACGTCCCACACATGGACCGCCGCCAGACGGCTTTCGAGTTCCACCCCGTAAGCGCCGATGTTTTGCACAGGGCTGGCCCCAACTGCCCCGGGGATAAGCGCCAGATTTTCTAGGCCTGGCAGACCTTGAGCCACGGTCCACTCCACAAAACTGTGCCAGTTTTCGCCCGCCATGGCTCGAACCAGATGATGCGTACCATTGCAGCCCAGCCGCTGCTTGCCCTGGATACGCATCAACCAGACCGTCATGGCGTAGTTGGGCTGGGTGAACACGGTGTTGCTGCCCTCCCCCAGCAACAAGACGGGCTCGCCGGCGCGCACTTGCTGGGCAAAGGAATGCAAATCGGTCTGGCTTTGAATCACACGCAAAGCGTTGGCTTTTGCCCTCAGCCCGAAGGTGTGCAGGGCTTGAAGGTCAACAGGGGAAGAGTCGGTGACCGACGCGGAGGCTGACATGGGGCAGGCTCTAACGATTACAATGGGGCATTATGCTTGAAGGATTGAACTATGCCGTCTTTTGATGTGGTCTGCAAACCCGACCTGATCGAATTGCGCAACGCAGTGGACCAGGTTAACAAAGAAATCACCAATCGATTTGACTTTAAAGGCTCGGACTCCCGACTCGAGTTAAGCGATAACACGCTGTTTGTGTACGCCGACGACGATTTCAAACTTGACCAGGTGGCCGAAATCATTCGCAACAAATTCGCCAAACGAAATGTGGATGTACGCTTTTTGACCTTCGACAAAAAGGAAAAGATTTCTGGTGACAAACTGAAGCAAACCGTGCTGGTTAAAAATGGTCTGGACAAAGACCTGGCCAAGCAGGTTGTGAAAGAGGTCAAGGACAGCAAGCTGAAGGTTCAGGCCAGCATTCAGGGCGACACGGTGCGGGTGCAAGGTGCCAAACGGGATGATCTGCAAAGCGCCATTGCCATGCTGAAACAAAAGGTCACAGACACACCTTTGGGTTTTGAGAATTTCCGCGATTAATTGTTATACACGCCCCTTTCGAAAGGAATGCCCATGAGCGCCGATCACAATCACGAACACCATCACGATCACCATGATCATGGCCATGAACACGGTTCCCAATGCGGACACAATCACGATGTGGTTTACAACAAGGTGGTTAAAGCACAACACAAGGTGGCCAGTGTGCTGCTGCGAAATGCAAAAATGCTGCCGCTGACCTTTGATCAGCGGCAGCAAATGCCCCATGACGTGCAGGCCAGCGATGGGAGCACGGTGATTTGCCACATCCATGACGCCGTGGAGGTGGGAGACAAATTGGTTTCAAATACAAACCAGTGGGCCATCGTGGAAGCAGCACCTGAGGAGTTATTCGAAGTGGCGAGGGGGCAAAAAGGCTTTGAAGAGTTTCTACATGTGGCGGGCTTGAGTTTTTGGCCTGTGCAACTCAACGATGCGGGTGCCCGTGTGGTTGCCAGTCATGAATGCATGCACATGCTGGAACACTTTGGCCTGACCTTTGGCACGGTCACTGCCCCGATGCACGAGATTGTGGCGCCCGACATTAAACACCATGACTGTTGTGGGCATGACCACAGCCACGATCATCACCACGACCACGGGCATCACCACGGCCCCGATTGCGGGCATGACCACTAAAGCGCGTTGACCGCAGCACAAGGAAACACCGGCATGAGAGATGCACAAGCCCCAGTGACCTTTTATCGTAAAGACTACAAGGCGCCAAACCACAAAATCCGCAAGACCACCCTGAGGTTTACCCTCGACCCAAAGCGGACCAGAGTCTACAGCCAACTGGAGTTTGCGCCCTGGCATGAGGATCAAGCCCACGATTTACCTCTGGAGCTGGATGGCGAGGACCTTGAACTGTTGACAGTGCGACTGAACGGCCAAACTCTGAGTGCCAGTGCCTACACGCAGACAGCTACAGGGCTGAGCATTCACAGCCCAGGGTCCAGCGGGGTCTTGGAAATTGAGGTGTGTATTCAACCGGATCAGAACACGCGGCTTGAGGGCCTTTATGTGTCGAACGGGAATTTTTTCACCCAGTGCGAAGCTCAGGGCTTTCGTCGAATCACCTATTTTCCAGACCGTCCGGATGTACTGAGCACGTTCACTGTGGAGTTGATTGCCAACAAAGGCACTCATCCAGTAACGCTTTCAAATGGCAACTTGGTGGCTGAGCAAGACCTGGGCGATGGCACGCATTTGAGCCGTTGGGAAGATCCTTTTCCGAAGCCGGCCTACCTGTTTGCTCTGGTGGCCGGTCAATTTGTATGCCAGGAAGAAACCATCCTGAAGGGCAACGGAAGCCCAGCTTTGCTGCAAGTGTGGGTGGAACCGGGCAACCTGGATAAAACCGACTTTGCCATGCAAAGCCTGAAAAAGTCGATTGAATGGGACCGCAGGCGCTTCGGCCTTGACCTCGACTTGGACCGCTTCATGATTGTGGCCACTGGTGACTTCAACATGGGCGCCATGGAGAACAAGGGGTTGAATATCTTCAACACCAAATTTGTGTTTGCAAACCCCGAGTTGGCCACCGATGTGGATTTCGAAAACGTAGAAAGCGTGGTAGGGCATGAATACTTCCACAATTGGACCGGCAACCGCGTGACCTGTAGGGACTGGTTCCAACTGTCCCTCAAAGAGGGATTAACCGTGTTTCGTGACCAGGAGTTCTCGGCCGACATGTTGGCCGAAGGCCTGGATGAACGCCAAGCCGCTTCGGCCCGTGCGGTGAAACGAATCGATGACGTAAAGGTACTTCGTGCAGCACAATTTCCTGAAGACGCTGGCCCCATGGCCCACCCGATACGGCCCGACAGCTACCAGGAAATCAACAACTTTTACACGGTGACGGTTTACGAAAAAGGCGCGGAAGTAATTCGCATGCAACACACTTTGCTTGGCGAGTCCACCTTCCAGCGCGGCATGAAAATCTATTTCGAGCGGCATGATGGACAGGCCGTGACCTGTGAAGATTTTGTGTCCGCGATGGAAACTGCTCTTCAGGAGCAGCGCCCTGAGCGAAACCTGAGGCAGTTTAGGCACTGGTACGCTCAAGCGGGCACGCCCGAGGTGGTCGCTACCTGGGTTCAACGCGACGAGCAATTTGAGTTAACCCTGAAACAACGATGCAAGCCCACGCCGGGACAGGCCAGCAAACCGGCATTCCATATCCCTGTGCGCCTGGGTTTGGTTAGCAAACGCACAGGGCAAGACATCGCATTGACGCTGACCAATCAGGAAGCGGCGCTGAACGGGGATGTGCTGGATTTTACAGAGATGGAGCAAACCTTCGTTTTTGAGGGGATCACGGAAGCCGTGGTGCCTTCCCTATTGCGAGGTTTTTCAGCCCCGGTCACCTTGAAAACCGCGCACAGCACCGAGGATTTGATTTTTCTGGCAGGGCATGATTCCGACCCCTTTAACCGGTGGGATGCCTGCCAGCAGGTGTATGCCCAAGCCATTCTGGACATTTACCGGCAGCAAGGTGACACCTCGCAGGCCAGCACCCGCGCTGCGGTTCAAGTGGTCAGCAATTTGCTGACCGACGCCTCATTGTCTGATGGCTTTTTGGCTTTGGCCCTCCAACTGCCTGGCGAGGGCACACTGCTTGAAGCGACAGATGGGTTGGTGGACCCTGTGGCCATGCACATGGCCCGATGCACCCTGCGTGACCTGTTGGCCTGCACGCACGGAGCCGCGTTCCGCGCCATTTATGATGCGCGCAACACCCCAGGGCAAGCCTACATCTACAACGCGATTTCGGCTGGCCAGCGGGCACTCAAAAATGTGGCCATTGGCTATGTGTGCGCCATGGCCGAAGATCGGGATTTGAGCTTGCTAAGCGCCCAATACAAGCAGGCAAACAACATGACCGACCGCATCGCCGCCCTAAACCTGTTGGTACACCTGGGCCCAGCTGATGCTCCTGAGTTGCAAGCCTACTATCAACAATTTGAACAACAGCCGCTTGCCTTGGACAAATGGTTCATGCTGCAGGCGACCATTCCGGCCAGCAATTCCTTGGTGAACACGGCGGAGGTGGTCAAGGGGCTGTTGGCTCACCCGGCATTCACCCTGAAAAATCCCAACCGCGCCAGGTCTGTTTTGGGTGCTTTTGCCATGCAAAACCCGAGTTGCTTCCATGGTCATGACGGGTCGGGCTACGCCCTGTGGGCCGACCAGGTGATTGAACTGAACCGCATCAACCCCCAAGTGGCTGCGCGCATGGCGAGAGCCCTTGATCGCTGGACCAAGCTGATTCCTGCCCTGCAAATGAAGGCCAAGGCTCAGCTGGAGAGGGTGTTTGAAGTTGATGAATTGTCTGCCGACGTGCGGGAAGTGATTGGCAAAGCCCTGGATGCCACCTCGCATTGATTAAAATGCATGCAAATTTAAATTGAAAGGAAACATCGATGACCACCCTTGCCCAGTATCTTCAAAACGCCAGCCAATCCAAGGGATCAGGATGCATCAGCACGCAGATGGTCACATTGGTTTTGGCCATTGCCGACGTGTCGCAACGCATTTCGGCCGCTGTGCACAAAGGCGCTTTGGGAGGAGTGTTAGGCTCTGCTGACACCGAAAACGTACAGGGCGAAACCCAGAAGAAACTGGATGTCATTGCCAACGACATGATTTTGGAAGCCTTGGCAAAAACAGAAGTGGTCGCAGGCATGGCCTCGGAAGAGCTCGATGACTGCTCGCCAGTGGCAGGGCATGAGGACAAACCTTTTTTGGTTTTGTTTGACCCCTTGGATGGGTCGAGCAACATCGATGTCAACGTTTCTATTGGAACCATTGTGTCGGTGTTACCCAACCCGGCCAACGGCCCCGTCACCAATCAAGCTTTTTTGCAAGCCGGTACTGCCCAACTGGCGGCCGCTTATGTAGTGTATGGCCCACAAACCCAGTTGGTGCTTACTTTTGGCCATGGCGTTGTGGCCTTTACTCTGGATCGCGACGCAGGCCAATACATTCAAACATCAAACGGGATGGAAATTCCTGCCGACACCAAAGAATTTGCCATCAATATGTCGAATCAGCGGCATTGGTATCCCCCGGTGCAGCGCTACATCAGCGAGTTGCTGGCCGGCAAAACTGGCTCGCGTGGACAAGACTTCAACATGCGCTGGAGCGCCTCCATGGTGGCCGATGTGCACCGTGTCCTAACCCGAGGCGGAATTTTTATGTATCCCAAAGACCTGCGCGACCCCAATAAGCCGGGCAAGTTGCGCTTGATGTATGAAGCCAACCCCATGAGCTTTTTGGTAGAGCAAGCCGGGGGGGCGAGCTTTGACGCCGCCCAGCGCATATTGGACATTCAACCCACCGAGTTGCACCAACGCTGCGCCGTGATGCTGGGGTCAAAAAACGAGGTAAATTTGGTGGCGGGCTACCACCAATAGTTGAATCAAGCGCGTGGGCATCAATTGCCCATGCGCGCAAATTCCCGCTCTTCATCGGCCTTGCGTTTGTATTCGCGCTGCTTTGCGTCAATTTCGGCAAGCAGATAATAATTCCCGCTGGCAAATCGCTTGGCAATTTCAGTTTGTTCAATGGCTGGCAAATAGGCGCCACGAAGTGCGTAGGATTGCGCAAGGTACAAATGGTGGTCTGCCGGGCGACCCAAAGCAGCCGAGCTTAGCGATAGCATCTCGAACATTTGTGAATTGCTACGGTATACCTGCACTTGCTCACGCAAATACGCATCAGACAAGGCAAACAGACCAAGACGTTGCAGACCTTCCGCATACAACACACGCACCGACACATCGACCCGGTACTGTTCCCTGAACTGGGTGAGATGCTTATACAAGTCCATTTCGTCTGTGTTCAAGCTGGCCAGATCACGGGGAGGACGGTCGCCAATGGGAGATGACGCGGAGGGTAGTTTGGTGTTGAGCTCTGTACGCAGTCGCTGGCTGGCCAGCAGCAAAGGCGGCGCCGAAGTTTTGACAAGGGATTGAGAGGCGTTGAACATGTCCACAGCCTTGCCGGCGGATTCAGCAGCCTCTTGGGCACGCCCCATGCGCTCAAGGACCAAGGAGCGCCCGTATTCCCGCGCTATTGGGTCGGCAATGGCCTCTTGCTCATTGACTCGACCAAAAGACTGCAGGCGATCACTGAGCTGCTGGTTGGTTCTTTCGCCATACACCAGCGACTTCACCCGAAATAACTCAAACTCAAGATTTGTGGTATTACCAGCCCGAGCACCGGAGCCCTCAAGGCCAGCCCTGTTGCGAATGTCTGCAATACGCTCTGTGGTGAGCGGGTGCGTTCGCAGGTATGCCGGCGCATTGTTTTCGTACAGCCGTGAGGCCTGCTGCAAACGACCAAAGAAATCCACCATGCCTTGGGGGTCATACCCAGCGCGCTGCAGGGTGACAAAGCCCACTCGGTCGGCTTCGCGTTCAGCATCCCTTGAAAACGCCAATTGCTGGTCGATGGAATAGCCTGCACCCGCAGCCATAATGCCCGTGGCCGCTTGCGGATTGGAGCCTGCCACCAACAAGGCCGCAATCATGGCTGCTGTGGCCACCAGGCTGGACTGACGCTGCTCCCCAAAGCGACGCGCAATGTGGCGCTGGGTTACATGGCCCACTTCGTGAGCCAGCACCGAAGCCAACTCCGATTCTGTTCGGGCCGTGGCAATGAGACCCGTGTGCACACCAATGTAGCCACCAGGCATGGCAAAGGCATTGACCGATTTGTCGGTGACCAGAAAAAACTCGAAATTGCTGGGTGACTCGGAAGCTGCCTGAACGATTCTTGATCCCAAGCGGCTTAAATAGGCCGTGATTTCGGGGTCGGTGTTGACCGCGCCGAACGCACGATAGTCTTTCATGATCAGCGCGCCCAAGCGCCGTTCATCTTGAACTGAAAGCTCGGTGCTGCCAGCATCGCCCAGGCTGGGCAAATTGTTGACCCCACTGCTTTGCGCATGCGGCCCCGTGACTGTGCCAAACATAAGCACGCTGCATAAGACAGCCGAACAACTTTTACGAAATGCATTGCGCATGGGTGGAACACGGTGCTGATAGTCTGGGTATGATAGCGCGACCCAACACAAGTTCAACTTGACCGCAGGTTCTGTGCGCCCGTTCAGGGTAAAGTTGGGTAAATTTCAATGCAGTTTAAAGAGGATTCACATGAACGGTTTGACCCATTTCGACCAACAAGGCAATGCACACATGGTGGACGTTGGCGGAAAAAATGAGACCGAACGCAAGGCCGTGGCGCGCGGCACCATTCAACTTGGAGCCGAAGCCTACAAAGCCCTGAAAGCAGGAACCGCAAAAAAAGGCGATGTGCTGGGTGTGGCCAGAATTGCCGCGATACAGGGCGCCAAGAAAACCTCGGATTTGATACCACTGTGCCACCCACTGCCCTTAACCCGCTTGGCCGTGGACTTTGAATTGGATGACGCTCTGCAGCAGGTGCATTGCACTTGCATCGCCCAGACTGTTGGCAAAACCGGGGTCGAGATGGAAGCCCTCACTGGCGTGCAGGTGGGCCTCCTCACCATTTATGACATGCTAAAAGCCATCGACAAAGGTATGGTGATTAGCGATGTGCGGCTAATGGAAAAACAAGGCGGAAAATCAGGCCACTGGGTGGCCTGAACTCGCAAGAGCAACAATGTCCTAACCCTTACAAGCGGTTTTGTCGGCAGGCGGCTGGCACGTAATCCATGGCGGCGGTGTTCGCATTACCGCTGGTGCTGGTGGTCAAAGAGCAGCGCCATGACTCCAGGCGCTGACCATCTGCCAATAGCGTTCCCGTCGTATTGAGTGGCTGAAGTACAATTCGGTGCCCGCGTACGTCGGTCGGGAGCGGTGCAGCATTCACCAGGTTGACAATGATTTGTGGATTGGCTCCCGCAAGAACCTGAACACTCGCAATGTTTTCGGTGTCTACATCCGGGCAATTGGATTCGTTGACGTTTGCTGGCCGCCTGCCATTGGTTGCGTAAAACTCCACATATCCCGTTTTGCATGACTGGGCGTAGTTGACGGCTTCAGAGATACGGGCCCGGGCGAGGTAGTTGGAATAAGCCGGCACGGCAATGGCCGCTAACACGCCCACAATCGCGATTGCGATCATGAGCTCAATCAGAGTAAAACCGCGATTCAGGTCCAAACGCAGCGGTTTGTCCAAGGTGTTCATGATGTTGCCCTCTCAAAAATGGTGTTGAAGTTTTATTGTTGAGTGAGGGTCAAAGAGGGCACACCCCCAAGCGGGTACAAAAACAAACACCCACCCTTCAGAGTGAAAGGTGGGTGTTTGAGAACAACCAAGGGCAACCGAAGGTCGCCCCAGCTTACTTAGGCGCCAATCGCCTTTTTGAGCAATTGCCCCATGACCGAAGGGTCTTTGGTAACAGTTATGCCACACTCTTCCATGATGGCTAGCTTTTCTTGGGCGGTGCCCTTGCCGCCCGAGATGATTGCGCCAGCATGGCCCATGCGCTTTCCCGGGGGCGCGGTTACCCCGGCAATGAAGCCAACCACAGGCTTCTTCATGTTGTCTTTGACCCACAGGGCGGCCTCTTCTTCATCGCTGCCACCGATCTCACCGATCATGACCACAGCATCTGTGTCAGGGTCATCGTTGAACATGCGCATCACATCGATGTGTTTCAGGCCATTGACTGGATCGCCACCAATGCCCACGGCTGTGGACTGGCCCAAACCGAGTTCGGACAATTGACCAACCGCTTCATAAGTGAGTGTGCCGGAGCGAGAGACCACCCCAATTCGACCTTTTTTATGGATGTGGCCAGGCATGATGCCGATTTTGATTTCATCGGGGGTGATAACGCCCGGGCAGTTTGGCCCCACCAACACGGTTTTGCGACCCTCTTTGCGCATGCGATCGCGCACTTCCATCATGTCGCGGACGGGAATGCCCTCTGTGATGCAAATCACGAGATCAAGGTCGGCCTCGACCGCTTCCCAAATGGCGGCGGCGGCAAAGGGAGGCGGCACATAGATTACGGAAGCGTTTGCGCCGGTTTGCTTTTTGGCATCAGCCACTGTGCCAAAAATTGGCACGCCTTCAAAATCTTCGCCAGCCTTCTTGGGATTGACCCCAGCCACAAAGCAATTTTTGCCGTTTGCATAGTCGCGGCACATGCGGGTGTGAAACTGGCCTGTTTTACCGGTGATACCTTGGGTGATCACCTTGGTGTCTTTGTTGATCAAAATTGACATCGTTAGAATCCTTTTAATTCAGTTATTCTTGGGGCCCGTTGAATCAAGCGCCTTTGGTGGCCGCAACCACTTTTTGAGCGGCTTCACCCATGGTGTTGGCTGCAATAATTGGCAATCCGGATTCGGCTAGAATTTTCTTGCCCAAATCTTCATTGGTGCCCTTCATGCGCACCACCAAGGGAACGCTGAGCCCCACTGCCTTGGAAGCAGCCACCACACCGTCGGCAATCACATCGCAGCGCATGATGCCGCCAAAAATATTGACCAGAATGGCTTTCAGGTTGGGATTCTTCAACATGATCTTGAAAGCCTCAGTGACCTTCTCGGTGGTGGCACCGCCGCCAACATCCAAAAAGTTGGCAGGCTCGCCACCAAACAATTTGATGGTGTCCATGGTAGCCATGGCCAAGCCAGCACCATTCACCAGACATCCGATATTGCCATCCAGGCTGATGTAGGAAAGATCGAACTTGCTGGCTTCAATTTCAGCGGGATCTTCTTCAGCCAGATCTCGCATGGCAACAATTTCAGGATGGCGGTGCAGCGCGTTGGAATCGAAGTTCATTTTGGCATCGAGGGCGATCACGTCGCCAGAGCCAGTCAAAATGAGGGGGTTGATTTCGGCCAGGCTGGCATCGGTCTCCCAGAAGGCTTTGTACAGGCCTTGGAACGCCACGCGAGCCTTGGGAATGGAGGCCGCAGGAATACCAATCTTGCTTGACAGGTCATCCGCCTCGGCATCGGTCAAACCTTTGGCTGGATCCACGTACACTTTGTGAATCAGCTCAGGCGTGTGCTCGGCGACCTCTTCAATTTCCATGCCGCCTTCGCTGGAAGCCATGACGCACACACGCTGCGTAACACGGTCCACCACCATACCCACGTAATACTCTTTCTTGATGTCGGCGCCCTCTTCAACCAGCAAGCGGCTTACTTTTTGACCCTCTGGACCGGTTTGATGGGTAATCAATTGCATACCCAGGATCTGGCTGGCGTAAGTTTTGACATCGGCCATGCTTTTTGCCACTTTTACGCCGCCACCCTTGCCACGGCCACCCGCGTGAATTTGCGCCTTGACCACCCAGACAGGGCCTCCCAGCTTCTCGGCTGCCGACACAGCCTCTTCAACCGAAAAACACGGATAACCCGTGGGCACAGCAACACCGTATTTTTTAAGAATTTCCTTGCCTTGATACTCGTGGATCTTCATATTGATTCCTTGCTTGGGATATTAATGCTGACCATGGACACGCAATCGGCGAGCCGTGGAACATCGTTGGAACATGGGAAGTGTGTTTTGCGTGACAGCGCAAGCGGGTACTCGGACCTAAAGCCGAGGCAAGGACGAGGCATGCCGAGCATGCAGTGGGGTGACATATCCATCTCTTTCTTTGCTTCTTGTGTCGTCGAATAACGCTTCGTTATACAACTAGACTATCACTTCTATGGAAACACATAAGCCGGGAAGGATGATATCACGCATCCTCTTGCATGTCTGAGATGACTTGCCGCCAGGCGCGATCAATGTTGCCAAATTCAAACCCTCTGGATGCCAGACCACGAAACACCTTGGCCTTGATGACAAGCAATTCGGCGGAATCGGGCTTGCCCTCAGGGCAATACAATTTGGCCAAGGCCGCGTGATGGCGCCGCAGAATCCAAGCCTTTGCACGATCGACTTCGGGCGTGAGTTCCTCGGCAAGAACTTCGACAGTGCTGACCTCGCCAGCTTCGGGAAACTTTTTAGAATGCGTGTTTAGACCATGTTGGCTCAACTCGGCCTCGATGGCGCGATCGCCGAAGGTACTGGCCCTTCGCCGATGCAAGCTGACAATGAACCGTTCTTCAGACTGGAATTTGTGCCGGGCCACCCAGTCGATGGCCTCTTGCACTTCTTGCTCGGGATAACCACGCTGCAACAGCTTGGCCCTCAGTTCGACCTGGCTGTGCTCGCGACGCCCAAGAAGTGAAACCGCTTTGGACTTTGCAGAGGGCTGCCGCTTGGCGCGGCGCGCAACCCCAGTCGATTCATCACCGGGCGAGGGTGGTTTACTCGGCCTCGACTTCATCACCCACATTTGGACGACCTTCGGAGATTAAGCGAACCCCCAGTCGTTCACGGATTTTGTTTTCAATTTCAGCAGCAATGGCAGGGTTAGACTTCAAGAACTCCCTGGCGTTGTCTTTGCCTTGGCCGATTTTCTCCCCGTTGTAGGAGTACCAGGCCCCGGCTTTGTCGACAAAACCATTCAGCACACCAAGGTCGATCACCTCGCCTTCACGAGAAGTGCCCTGACCGTACAAAATATCGAATTCTGCTTGCTTGAAAGGTGGACTCACCTTGTTTTTGACCACCTTGACGCGGGTTTCGCTGCCGATTACCTCTTCGCCCTTCTTGATTGAACCGATGCGGCGAATATCGAGGCGCACGGACGAATAGAATTTCAAGGCGTTGCCGCCGGTGGTGGTCTCGGGACTGCCAAACATGACACCGATTTTCATGCGGATCTGGTTGATGAAAATCACCAGACAGTTGGTTCGCTTGATATTGGCGGTGAGTTTGCGCAGCGCTTGGCTCATCAAGCGGGCCTGCAAGCCGGGCAGCGAATCGCCCATGTCCCCTTCAATTTCAGCTTTTGGGGTAAGGGCTGCTACAGAGTCGACAATCACCAGATCAACCGAGCCTGACCGAACCAAGGCATCGACAATTTCAAGGGCTTGCTCGCCCGTGTCAGGCTGGGAAATAAGCAGGTCTTGCAGATTGACACCCAGCTTTTGTGCGTACTGCACGTCAAGTGCATGCTCTGCATCAATGAAAGCGCACGTACCGCCCAGCTTTTGCATTTCTGCAATCACCTGAAGCGTGAGCGTTGTTTTACCTGAAGACTCTGGGCCATAAATTTCGACAACGCGACCGCGAGGCAGGCCGCCAATGCCCAGCGCCACGTCGAGACCCAGCGAGCCGGTGGACACCACCTGGATGTCGCTTTCGATCTCGTTTTCGCCAAACCGCATGATGCTGCCTTTGCCGAATTGCTTTTCAATTTGGCTTAACGCTGCCGCCAGCGCTTTAACTTTTTCAGCGGATTGGTTTTTGGTCCTCAAGTCTTCCATGGTGTGCCTTCAAGAATTTCGAATTTGATTGCCAATTATTGCACAGTATTTACTGTTTTTCTATACAGCCTTTTTGAGTGACACCTTGGCAAGTATTTCTAACCCGGTTTGTACCGCTTGGGCACGCACTGCAGCACGGTCACCCTCAAAACAAAAGCGCTGCGCTTCAATGGATTTGTGCCTGACAGCAAGCCCAAACCACACCGTGCCGACGGGTTTTTCTTCGCTGCCACCGCCGGGGCCTGCCACGCCGGAAATGGAGACGCAACAATCTACGCCAAGGGCCACCAAGCCACCGTTGGCCATTTCTTTGACGCAATCCTCGCTGACTGCGCCTTGGCTCTCCAAGGTAGACTCGCGCACATAGACCGACTTGGCCTTGACCCGGTTTGAGTAGGTGATCAATCCACCCTCAAAAAAATCGCTGGCCCCTGGCATGGACGTGATGGCGTAGCCCAAACCACCGCCGGTGCATGACTCCACCACCGCCAACTTGGCGTTGGCAGCCCTGAATTTTTGGGCGATTTCAAGCAGCAATTCATCCTGTGACTTACTCAACCGAGTCTCCTGCACATCAAGATGCGTAACGAACCCACATGGCCAATGCGAGCAGAGTGATGAAGGCTGCCACCACATCGTCGAGCATCACACCAAAACCAGACTTGAAGCGTTGGTCAAACCAGCGAATGGGCGGGGGCTTGACCATATCGAAAAAGCGAAACACCAGCACGCACGCCAATTGTTGCACAGGCGACGCAAAATGCCCGCCCGCCACCAAAAGAACAATCCAAATGGCGACAATTTCATCCCAGACAATGCTGCCATGGTCGGCTACACCCAAAGCCTTGCCGGTGCGCCCGCAGGCCCATACCCCCAAGAAAAAAGCAAAAACGATAAACACAGACCACTGCAATACCGTGAGGTGCGGGTTGATCCAAACAAACAAAAGCCAACCCATGAGGGTACCAAAAGTGCCTGGCATTACCCAAGCCAAGCCACTGCCCAGCCCCAAAGACAAGACATGGGCGGGGTGGGACAGCATAAAACGCCAGGTGGGTCGGCCACCGGCCTTGATGATTGACGTGCTCATGATGGCAAACTGGTGGTGCCCCGGGGGCGAAAATGCTCAAAAGACGCTTTGCCCACGGGCAAGGCTTGACCGTCACCGTGGCTTAGCCAAATGCCCTGCCCCGACAGCACGCGCCCCACACGGAACAGGCTCGGTTCGGCCTGTCGCGCCAAATCTTCGATGGCTTGCCTGTGGTCGACACTGGCGGTGAAACACAATTCGTAATCGTCGCCCCCAGACAAACTGGTGTCGAGCAACCAGTCGGCATGCTGCGATGAAACTTGCCCCAACGTGCTCGACCAACACGCCAGAAGGGGTTGGGCTTGCAATTCAATGGCCACACCGCTTTGCTGGGCAATGTGTAGAAGGTCGCCCGCCAAGCCGTCGGAAAGATCCAAACAAGCGCTTGCGTAGGGCCGAAGCGCCAGACCCAGGGCCACTCGGGGCTCGGGCCGGTTAAAAGCCTGCAACGCTAGGTGACTCAAGCTGACCGGCATTGAGCCCAGGCGCTCGTCTAATTGATCGGCCTCTCCAGGCGACTCACACAGCTTGTTCAACAAGCCGCGCTGCCGGTAGGCCATCCACATGCCCAAGCGTGCCAAACCGGGCAAGCCACTGACCCAAAGGTCTTGACCGGCTTTTGCCCTGCTGCGATGAAACCCATGGTGGGACAGCGGCGCGCAACCATACACGGTGATGGAGACCATGTTGCAGGGGCCGTGGGTGGTGTCCCCGCCGATCAGGGGGCAGGCATGGCCAGTGGCCATATGAAGCAAACCAGACGAAAACCCTTGAAGCCACGCGGGCTGGGGCTTGGCCAGGGTGAGGTTCAGGCTAAACCCCATGGGTTGAGCGCCACAGGCAGCCAAATCGGACAAGTTGGAAGCCAAGGCTTTTGCCGCGACATCGAATGGCGCATCGTCAGAAAAGAAGTGAACGCCCTCAACAGACGTGTCGGAAGACACAAACAGAGTGTGTCCTTCGGGCACGCAAAGTTGCGCACAGTCGTCACCGATGCCCTGGCCCACCACCTGCCGATGGGCCTGGGCCAAGGGGGCAAATGGAACTTCAAAATACTGGCGAATCAGTTCAAATTCCACGACACCCCTGCGGCCATCGGCCTTATTGCGCTTTGATCTCGGCCTCTCTGGCCTGTGAGGCAACCTTGTCCAGTACGCCATTGACGAACTTGAAAGCATCAGTGCCACCAAACGTTTTGGTGAGTTCGACCGCCTCGTTGATGACCACCCTGTAGGGAATTTCCAAATGAGTATTCATTTCGTGCGTACCCAAGACCAGCACCGATTTTTCAACGGGACTGAGTTCGGCCCAAGGACGATCCACAAAGGGCTGGATTTGATCCACCAAAGCCTGCAGGTGGTTCACCGTGCCATGCAGCAAAGACTCATAATGTGCTTGATCGGCTTTATCAAACCCCGGCGCATCGCGAATGTGTGCGTCAATTTCACCCACGTCTGCGGGGTTCAAGAACCACTGATACAGCCCTTGCAAAGCCAATTCACGCGAACGCCGGCGGGCATTGCGCGTGTGGCTGGGACGCTTGCCACTGGCTTCAGTCATCGTCGTCCTCCTCATCGGGGCCTGGCAGGTTGTCATCAAGCGTCATCATCAAATTGCCCATCTCGACGGCACAGCGCGCAGCGTCTACGCCTTTGTCCTCAATGCGCTCGATTGCCTGGTCTTCGGTGTAAGTGGTGAGCACCATATTGACCACTGGAACATCGTGCTCCAAGGCCACGCTGGAAATGCCCCGCGTGCTTTCGTTACACACGATTTCGAAATGGTAGGTGTCGCCCTTGATCACCGCACCCAATGCAATAAGGGCATCGAATTCGCCAGACAAAGCCAGCCTTTGAAGGGTGATTGGAATTTCCATGGCGCCTGGCACAGTGACGTGAAGGATATCTTCGTTCAACACGCCCAAGCGCAGCAATTCGCTGCAGCAAGAGCGCCACAAGCCGTCGGTAATTTCTTCGTTGAAGCGGGCCTGGACCACACCCACACGAATGCCGTCGCCGTTCAAATTGGCAGGCACACTGCCCGGGCTGTTGCTCATTTTGATTCTCCGCTCATTGTGTAACTGGTTTATCGATTGACATAGCCCGACACCTGCAAATCAAAGCCAGCCATGCTGGGCATTTTGCGAGGGCGTGACAGAAGTTTCATTTTGTTGACCCCAAGGTCGCGCAAAATTTGGGCGCCCACGCCGTAGGTGCGTAAATCGGGGCTGGAACCCGCGCCTTTGCGAGAAGTGCTTCCGCTTTGCTGGATTTCGCTGAGCGATGCGAACTGCCCCAGCAAACGCTCTGAACTGACATCGCAGTTCAGCAACACAATCACACCGGCTCCCTCTTCCACGATTTTCTTCATGGCGGCGGGAATCGAAAACGAGTGTTCAGACAGGTTGACCTCGAGGAAGTCGATGAGCGAAGTTGGCTCGTGAACGCGCACCAGCACTTCAGACTGAGGGGTCCATTGCCCATAAACCAGGGCCAAATGCGCGCTGCCAGTGGGTTTATCGCGATAGGCCACGCAATTGAATTCGCCCTCAACGGTTTGAACGGGACGCTCGTGAACGCGCTCGACCAGAGACTCGTGAGCACTGCGGTACTGAATTAGATCGGCGATGGTGCCAATCTTCAGACCATGCTCTTTGGCAAACTCTACCAAATCGGGCAAACGAGCCATGGTGCCATCGTCTTTCATGATCTCGCAGATGACGGAAGCGGGGGTGAGACCCGCCATGGCAGCCAAATCGCATCCCGCTTCGGTGTGACCCGCGCGCATGAGCACCCCCCCGTTGACCGCACTGAGGGGAAAAATGTGCCCAGGTTGCACCAGGTCTTCGGGCTTGGAATGACGATTGACCGCGACGCGAATGGTGTGCGCCCGGTCGGCAGCGGAGATCCCTGTGGAGACGCCCTCTGCGGCCTCAATGGACACGGTAAAGTTGGTGCCGTGCGACGAGCCATTGGCCTGCACCATGGGGCGCAAACCCAGCTCGCGACAGCGTGCCTCGGTGAGGGTGAGGCAAATCAGCCCGCGACCAAACTTGGCCATGAAGTTGATGGCCTCGGGCGTAACAAAATCGGCGGCAAGCACCAGGTCGCCTTCATTCTCGCGGTCTTCTTCGTCCACAAGAATGACCATGCGTCCAGCGCGCATTTCTTCAACAATTTCTGTGATCGGGCTGATTGACATGGTGGTTAGAGTCTTTCTTGAATTCAGTGGGCTCTATTGTAAGCCCTGCGGCGGGCTTCCCGCACGCAAAGCAGTAGAAGCACCGCTCCCCAAATGATGAACCACACCGAACTGCCCCACCGGGCAAAGGGCGTTTTACCAACCCGGCCCTGCAACTGAGCCCCCCAAACCAGTGCCTGCCCCGGGGGCGCTTGGACCAGCCACTGCCCTCGGTGGTCGATCAAACCCGAGATGCCCGTATTGGTGGCACGTAAACCTGGCTTGTGGTGCTCGGCCGAGCGGGTGCGGCCCATTTGAGCATGCTGATCGAGGGCCCAAGATTGACCAAACCATGCAAGATTGCTGAGGTTAACCAGCACCGTGGGCTCTTGGCTTGCGCCGTCCAATAAACTCGCAAATTCACCGCTGAAGGTGTCTTCGTAACACACGGTAGAGGCCAGCCGGTTCCCAAGGACCTCCAGCGGCTGCAGTGGCCCGAGCCCCGGGGTAAACTCACCCATGGGCATGTTGAGCATCGCCACAAACCAAGAGAAGCCGAATGGAATGAATTCGCCAAAAGGCACCAGATGACGCTTGTCATGCCGTTTTTTTGGCACATCCAGATCGGCCCCAGACTCGCTGCCGTCAAACAGAACAATGGCATTGTGGTAATGGCGCCCCTCCTGCACGGCAGACCCCATGACCACCGAGGTATGGCCTGGGCGCGCAAAATCTCGAAAGCGCTCGCGCCATTCTTCTGGGGTGTCGGTCCACACCAAAGGGTTCACGGTCTCTGGGAACAACAACAAACCGCCCTCTGCCAGCGTCGCTTTGGCTTGATCACCCAAGGCAAAGGCCTTTTGCATATTGCCCACTATGAGGTCGGGGTCGAATTTGATGCTTTGATCGACATTGGTCTGCACACCAGCCACCGGAATCGGGGGCAGCGCTACAGTTTGCACCGGCCAACGGGCCAAGCCCGCCAAGGCCAGCCCCCAAAAAACAACACACAGGGCAACGCTGCCCTGCATTAGCCAACGCTCGCGCTTGAAATTGGCGCTCTTTTGGGACGAATGAGAGAACAAACCCAAGGAGAAGGTTTGTGCCAATGCGTATGCAGGCAGCAGCAGCACAAACAGCACCCCATGATTGCCCAGCCAGGCCAACAAGGCCGAGGCTGGAGAATCGACCATGGCATCGCCCAGGCTTAGCCATGCAAACCCGGAGAACAACGTTCCCCTGAACCATTCAAAGAAGGTCCAAAGCCCGGCCCATGCCAAAGCGTTGAAGAGAACCGTTCTTGCCGAGTTCAGCGGCAGCACCACACGGTGAAATACCACACAGGCCAGTGCTGCAAACAAACCCAGGTAAAGGGCAAACAAAGCGACCGACAACACAGCCAACCAGGAGGGCAAACCCCCGTAGGTGTGCAAGCTGATGTACAACCAAGATACGCCAGCCAAAAAAGCCCCGAAACCAGCCCCCCAACCTACTATGAAAGCGTGTTGCCAGGGCCGACCCCGAGATGCAAGGCGCTGCACCCACAAACCAAGCGCGGAGCAAATGAGAAGACCCAACCACCACAGCGACCTTGGTGCGAAGGCCAGCGCCCAAGGCGCACCCAAAAAAGCCGCCAGAACAAACGAACGCATCACGAACCAGCGACGCCCGTACCGTCCTCTTGGGCTCGCAAGGCCTCCAATTCATGGTCGGTCAGCCTGCGAACCTTCAGAACGTGGATTTTGCGCGCATCGGCGCGAACCACATCGAAACGCATGGGAGCCAGCACAATGCGCTCGCCCCGGCGTGGCACACGGCCCAGGTGATCAGACAACAGGCCACCGATGGTTTCCGAGTGGCCATTTGAAAAATCGGTACCAAACGCAGTGTTGAATTGCTCAAGTTCGGTGATGGCTTTTACCCGGTAAACACCGCTGTCTTGCCCCTCCAGACCAATGATGTGGTCGGCCTGTTCATCAAAGTCGTACTCGTCTTCAATCTCGCCCACGATTTGCTCGAGCACGTCTTCGATGGTGATCAGGCCTGCGGTGCGGCCGAATTCGTCGATGACGATGGCCAGGTGGTTGCGGTTGTCACGAAACTGGCGCAGCAGGTCATTGAGGCCCTTGCTCTCGGGCACGAACACCGCCGGGCGCAACAGCGCGCGCAGGTTGAG
>NZ_CAXQZX010000046.1:0-3537 GCF_964228395.1 Limnobacter sp. | reverse complement strand
CAGTGTGACTGGAGTTCAGACGTGTGCTCTTCCGATCTATTGGCTGACCTTCGCTTAAGCACCGAAGACTACGGCTGGTTGACCCAGTTTTTAACCCGCGTGGCCGACGAATACTGCGAAGGCCGCCTGGTGAGCACCCTGGAAGGCGGCTACGAATTAAATGCGCTGGCCAACTCGGTGTATGCCCATGTGGAGGCATTGGCCGCTGCATGATCCATTCGCCCCCCCAGCCCTATTCGGAAACGCGCCTGCAAGACATGCTGGCCCGCAATGCGCAATGGGCCCAGCAAATCAGCGCGCTTGACCCCGATTACTTCAAACGGCTGTCGGCGGGCCAAAGCCCTGCCTTCACCGTGATCAGTTGTTGCGACAGCCGCACCGACCCCAACACCCTGTTGCAAAGCAATCTGGGCGAACTGTTCGTGTACAAA
Organism: Limnobacter sp.; assembly: GCF_964228395.1. Taxonomy (GTDB): domain Bacteria; phylum Pseudomonadota; class Gammaproteobacteria; order Burkholderiales; family Burkholderiaceae_B; genus Limnobacter. The sequence continues at coordinate 3,106 of NZ_CAXQZX010000046.1, read as the reverse complement.
AACGTGGCCAACCAAGCGGGTTTGAACGACCTCAGCCTGCAAACCGCGCTTCAGTTTTCGATTGACAGCCTGCAGGTACAGCACCTGCTGGTGTTGGGTCATCACAGCTGTGGTGGCATTCGCATGGCCATGGGATTGCACGCCGGGGGTGCACCCGGAGACTGGCTGGAGGGGGTGCGTACCCTGGCGCATCATCACCAATTGTTGGGGGCCGACTCGCCCACCCTGGCTGCTCGTCGGGTTGACCAATTGGCCGAACTCAATGTGATTCAACAGGTGCGCCAAGCGGCGCTTAGCCCAGCGGTCAATGCCGCTTGGGGACGGGGGCAGGCTGTGGCCATCAGCGGCTTAATTTACAGCATGTCCACAGGGCAGGTTTTGGATTTGAATTGCACCATTCGCCAGCGCGAAGAAATCGACGAGCGGTGCTTTGCCGCCATGAAAGCCATCAACCAGCGATACGCCTAAAAACTCGACATGCGAGCCCCTAGAGTGTACACTCTATGAAAAATCGAACGATCGTGCGTTTTTTAAAAAAACGCTTCGTATAATCTTTTCATCTATTCACCAATTCACAGAGGGATGTCTCGCATGAAAATCCTGGTACCCGTAAAGCGTGTGGTCGACTACAACGTAAAAGTACGCTGCAAGAGCGATGGCTCTGGCGTGGATATCGCCAACGTCAAAATGTCGATGAACCCCTTTGACGAAATCGCGGTGGAAGAAGCCACTCGCCTGAAAGAAGCCGGTGTGGCCACTGAGGTTATCGCGGTGAGCTGTGGTGTGGCCCAGTGTGTAGAAACCCTGCGCACCGCCGCTGCCATTGGTGCGGACCGCGGTATTTTGGTAGAAACCAACGAGGAACTTCAGCCCCTGGCCGTTGCCAAAATTCTCAAGGCCCTGCTCGAAAAAGAAGGTGCCGACCTGGTGATCATGGGCAAACAAGCCATTGATGACGACTGCAACCAAACCGGTCAAATGTTGGCCGCATTGGCTGACCTGCCCCAGGGCACTTTTGCCTCCAAAGTGGTGGTCGAAGGCGGTAAAGTGACTGTAACCCGCGAAGTGGATGGCGGTCTGGAGACCGTGAGCCTCAGCCTGCCAGCGGTGGTGACCACCGACCTGCGCCTGAACGAGCCACGTTACGTGACATTGCCCAACATCATGAAGGCCAAGAAAAAGCCCGTGGACACCATCAAGCCCGAAGACCTCGGCGTGGACGTGTCCCCCCGCATTAAAACCCTGAAGGTGAGCGATCCCCCCACACGTTCTGCTGGCATCACCGTGCCCGACGTTGACACACTGGTCGACAAGCTCAAGAACGAAGCCAAAGTGATCTAAGGCCACCACCGAACACAGGAGAACCAACATGTCCGTACTCGTAATCGCCGAACACGACAACCAAAGCATCAAGCCCGCCACACTGAACACCATTGCCGCCGCCCAAAAAATTGGTGGCGATGTGCATGTGCTGGTGGCCGGTAAAGGCTGCGGCGCTGCCGCTGAGCAAGCTGCAAAAGCCGCTGGCGTGGCCAAAGTGCTGTTGGCCGACGCCGACACCCTGGCCGACCAACTGGCCGAAAACCTGTCAGCCCAAATTTTGGCAGTGGCTGGCAACTACAGCCACATTCTGGCGCCTGCCACCAGCGTGGGTAAAAACGTCATGCCGCGCGTGGCCGCCAAGCTGGACGTGGCCCAAATTTCCGACATCATTGGCGTAGAAGGTGCTGACACCTTCACGCGCCCCATTTATGCAGGCAACGTGATTGCCACGGTGCAGTCTTCCGATTCTGTGAAAGTCATCACCGTTCGCACCACCGCATTCGACCCCGTGGCTGGCGAAGGTGGCTCTGCAGCCATCGAAAACCTGGACGGCGCAGCCGACTCCGGAAAGTCCACCTTTGTGAATCGCGAAGTGGCCAAGAGCGACCGCCCCGAGCTTACCGCTGCAAGCACCATCGTATCGGGTGGCCGTGGCATGGGCTCTGCCGATAATTTCAGCATCCTCAACCCCCTGGCCGACAAGCTGAACGCGGCCATTGGCGCATCTCGCGCCGCTGTGGACGCTGGCTACGCACCCAACGACTGGCAGGTGGGCCAGACCGGCAAAATCGTGGCGCCTCAGTTGTACATGGCATTCGGCATTTCTGGCGCCATTCAGCACTTGGCTGGCATGAAAGACAGCAAGGTGATCGTGGCCGTGAACAAAGACCCCGAAGCACCCATTTTCGGCGTGGCCGACTACGGCTTGGTGGGCGACCTGTTCGAAGTGGTGCCCCAACTCACATCCAAACTGTAATTAACACACACAAGCTGTATCAGGAGACAAGACCATGAGTTACAACGCCCCAGTCAAAGACATGATGTTCGTCTTGAAAGAGTTGGCCGGCTTGGAGCAGGTTTCCCAGTTGCCCGGTTGCGAAGACGCCACCGAAGAAACTGTAGAGGCCGTGCTCACCGAGAACGCCAAATTCACCAGCGAAGTGGTTGCCCCGCTGAACTGGTCTGGGGACGTTGAAGCCGCCAACTGGAAAGACGGCAAGGTCACCACCGCCAAGGGTTTCAAAGAGGCATTCAAAGCTTTCGGCGAACAGGGTTGGCAAGGTCTGCAGCACCCCGTTGAATTCGGCGGTCAGGGCCTGCCCAAGCTGGTGGCTACCCCCTGCATGGAAATGGTCAATGGCTCCAACCTCAGCTTTGCCCTGTGCCCACTGCTGACCGACGGCGCCATCGAGGCCCTGTTGGTGGCAGGTAGCCAAGAGCAAAAAGAAACCTACATTCCCAAGATGATTTCTGGCGAATGGACCGGCACCATGAACCTCACCGAGCCACAGGCCGGTTCCGACCTCGCTTTGGTGCGCACCAAAGCCGTGCCGCAAGGCGATGGCACCTACCGTATTTCTGGCCAAAAAATTTACATCACCTATGGTGAGCACGACATGGCCGAAAATATTGTGCACCTGGTGCTGGCCCGCACCCCCGACGCGCCCGAGGGCGTGAAGGGCATCAGCCTGTTTGTGGTGCCCAAATTCAACGTCAACGCCGACGGCGGCATCGGCGAGCGCAATGGCATCTACTGCGGTGGCCTGGAACACAAGATGGGCAT
>NZ_CAXQZX010000045.1:0-9533 GCF_964228395.1 Limnobacter sp. | reverse complement strand
GTGTTGCCATCCCCCACCACCAGGCAACGCTCAGGCGCGAGACCGGCCTGTTGAACGACTGCATCCACGGCTCGGTGCATGGCGAGCAGGCTGGCTTTTAAAATATTCAGGCGATCAATTTCTTCCACGCTGGCCTGTGCCACGGCGTGTGCTACGGCGTGTTGTTGAATCAAGGTGTAGAGACCATCGCGCCGCTTGGGGCTGAGGGTTTTTGAACAGGCCAGCCCCTCGATGCCAGGGTCTGCATTCAGCATGGCGGCACCTGCCACCACGGGGCCGAATAAGGGGCCTCGCCCCGCTTCATCCACACCAATTACGTTTAGACCTTGGGCTTGGGCATAAGCACACAGCGCCGGCCAAGGTTCGCTTTGGGCAGCCATTGCGCGCAAGTCATCCATGCCTCACCCCTTCATCACCTGCGCAATCGCCTGGCTGGCCAACTGTGCAGATGGCTGGAGCAACAGGCTGTGTTGCGCTTTGAATTCACGCTCAAGATTCTGCCGGTTGGCTTCATCGTCCAACTGAAACAACACCGCCTTACTCAGGGCCTCAGGTGTCGCTGCGTCTTGAATAAACTCTGGCACTGCAAAGCGGTTAAGCAAGATATTGGGCAAACCCACAAAGGGCATATAGCCCTTGCCTTTCATCATGCGGTAGCTCAACCAGGGCATTTTGTAGGCGATCACCATGGGCTTTTGGTACATCATGGCCTCCAGGGTCGCAGTGCCGCTTGCCAATAGCACAGCGTTGGAAGCTGCCATGCATTCGTGTGAGCGACCTTCCATCAAGCGCCAACGCGGACGCAAATCGGGAGGAATCATGGCTTGAAACATGGCTTTTAAACCACCCGGCGGCATGGGAGTGACAAACTCCAGTTTGGGTTTGTGCTTCAGCAGTTCTAAGGCCGTGGCCACAAAAGCGGGCCCGAGATGCTTCACCTCAGCGCTGCGACTTCCGGGCAAAACTGCCAGCAACTCCGCCTGGGCATTCAAACCCAGGACCTGGCGATGCGCGTGCAGGTCGATGTTGTTTGGCACCAATTGGGCCATGGGGTGGCCAATGTAAGTCGACGAGATTCCCTCTTTGGCCAGCAGGGCCGGCTCAAAGGGGAAGATGCACAACACATGGCTACAGGCGGCTTTTATTTTATGAATTCGCTCCATACGCCATGCCCAAATGGATGGGCACACCATGTGCACCGTGGGCACACCGGCCTCCTTTAAAGCGAGTTCAAGCGCCAAATTAAAATCTGGTGCATCTACCCCAACCATGACCCTGGGGCGAGCCACGTCACGCCAGTGAGCGATTAAGCGCTTGCGCATCGCCAGCAGGCGTGGCAAATGACGAAGCACTTCCACATAACCACGCACCGACAACTCTTCGGAGCCGTGCAAGGCCTGCACGCCCAAATCGCGAAGCTTGGGGCCTGCAATGCCCTGCACGCTCAAACCCTGCCGGGTAATCAGGGGCTCAATGGCCAATGCGCCAATCCAGTCGCCCGAGGCTTCACCCACGGCGATGGCCACATCACTGGGCTCAGAAGGATAGGACTTGTGTTGGACCGGCATGAATTAGCGAATAATGCCGCGCGTGGCCTGGTCCAAAAAAGCACGCATCGTGGCCAAGTGGGTCTTGGCATCTTCTGGGGCTTGGGCTTGAAGCGTATCAATCGCCTCTTTGGCTTCCGCAAGACCAAGCCCTTGGCGATAAATCGCCTTGTACGCCCGCTTGATATTCAAAATGGCATCCGCAGAAAAACCCCTGCGTTTCAAACCCTCTGCGTTGATGCCAGCAGGTGTGGCCGGGTAACCTGCAGCCATCACAAAGGGAGGGACATCCTGAGTGAGTTTGGTCTGGAATGCGGTCATGGCGTGTGCGCCCACGCGAATAAACTGATGTACGCCACTCATGCCGCCCAGAATTACCCAGTCTTCGATGTGGACATGGCCAGCCAACTGCACGCTATTGGCGATGATGGTGTTGCTGCCAATGTGACAATCATGTGCGATGTGTACATAGGCCATGATCCAGTTGTCATTGGCCACGGTGGTTTTGCCACCATCTTGCACAGTGCCGGTGTTGAAGGTGCAGTACTCCCGCACGGTATTGCGGTCGCCGATCACCAACTCGGTAGGCTCCCCTTTGTATTTTTTGTCTTGGGGGTCGCCTCCAATCGTCGCGCTGCCATGAAACACGTTGTCTTTGCCAATGGTGGTGTGGCCGCTCACAATCGTATGCGGCCCAAGACGGGTGCCTGCGCCAATTTTTACATGAGGCCCAATCACGCAATATGGACCCACCTCCACGGTGGAATCCAGTTCAGCTTTGGGGTCGATGATGGCGCTGGGGTGGATGGTCATGGCGACGATTCGGTCCTAGAATAAAAAACTTACACTTCCCGCGCGGTGCACATCAGATCAGCTTGGGCGGCCACGTTGCCATCCACCAAAGCCTTGGCACTGTATTTCCAGATGCCGCGGGACACACGCTCTACTTGCACATCGAGCATCAACACATCGCCAGGCACCACCGGGCGCTTGAAACGGCAATTATCGATGCCAACAAAATAGTAGACAAAATTTTCGCCAGGCTTGGTTTCCATCGAGTTAAACGACAGCAAGCCAGCTGCCTGCGCCAAGGCTTCCATGATGAGCACGCCGGGCATTACAGGGTGAATTGGGAAATGCCCAGGGAAAAACGGCTCGTTGTAGCTCACGTTTTTCTGAGCCAAGATGCGCTTATTGGGTTCAAGTTCGAGCACTCGGTCTACCAGTACAAAGGGGTAGCGATGCGGCAGTTGTTCAAGGATTCCCTTGATATCGATGAGTGGCGTAGTCATAGCTTCTGAGTCACTTTAAAGATTTATTTTATTTTTGAGTGCGCGTACATCGGCGCGCAACTTCATGATCTGTTTCAGCGCAACGGCTGTTTTTTCCCATTCCTTATGGTCTTGCAGGGGGAAGATGCCACTGTAGGCGCCTGCCTCCTTGATGCTGCTCATCACCGCCGAGCATCCTGATATGTGGGTACCGTCGGCAATTGTTAGGTGGCCCAGCAACATCGCAGCGCCGCCCACTGTGCACCGGGCACCAATGTGCGTACTACCTGCCACTCCAACGCAACCCGCCATGGCCGTGTGCTCGCCAATGGTCACATTGTGGGCGATTTGAATTTGATTATCCAGCTTAACCCCAAACCCAATCAGGGTGTCGTCGATGGCACCGCGGTCAATCGTGGTGTTTGCACCAATTTCAACATGGTCGGCGATTAGCACACGCCCAACCTGCGGAATTTTTATCCAGGTGCCTTTGTCATTGGCGAACCCAAAGCCATCAGCACCAATCACCACGCCCGCGTGGATAATGCAGTGTTGCCCAATTTCGCATTCCTGATAAATGGTGACGTTGGGGTGAATCAATGTGTTTGCACCAATTGTTACGCAATCGCCCAGCACTGTACCGGCGCCGATACAAGCGCCCTCGCCCACTGAGCACCCCCGCCCCAGCACCACATTCGGACCTATGATTGCACTGGGGTGCACGTTGGCTGTGGCGTCCACGACGGCGGAAGGATGCACGCCTGCCTCGGGTTTGGCTTGGCTGGCGGACACCCACCACTGCTGAACACGGGCGTAGACCAGGTAAGGGTCGGGCACCAACCAGGCAATCGGCAGATATTGGTCAGCCTGTGAATGTGCTTGGACATGCGCCTGGAGATCGTCTAAATGCCCTTCACGCACCAGCACAACAGACGCCTGGGTGCAGAGCAACAAGTGTTTTAGTTTGGGGTTAGACAAAAAACTCAGATGCTCTGGCCCCGCCCGCTCCAGGGATTGGATTCCCTTTAACAAAGGCAGTGGGCCGGGTGGAAGCTCACCATGAAACGAGGCCAGCCGACCGCCAAAAAGCGCCAGCAGGCTGGACAGACTCGTTTCAATAAAGGTCATGGTGCTTTATTTGGCCGCGTCCAGGCTGGTCAAAACCTGGTCGGTGATGTCGATGCGTTTGTTGGCGTAAACCGCTTCCTGGAAAATGATGTCGTAATTCTCTTTTTCAGCGATTTGGCGAATCACGCGGTTGGCACGCTCAACCAATTCACCCACCACCTGATTCTTGCGTTGAGCCAAATCTTCTTCAAACTCACGACGCTTGCGCTGAAAATCCCGGTCCATCTCTGCCAGGTCGCGCTGGCGCTTCACTTTTTCTGCCTCTGGCAGAGTAATGGCGTCTTTGTCCAATTTTACGGCTTCGGCCTTCACTTTGGCAGCCAGGTCTTCCAGCTCTTTTTGACGCTTTGCGAAATCGCGCTCCAGGCGCTTCTGGGATTCAACCGCGAATTTGGAGTCTCGCAAAATGCGCTCGGTATTTACAAAACCGATTTTGGCCGCCTGGGCCTGAGACATGGTGGGCATGACTACTGCCATTGAAAGGGCGGCGCCAATCAGCATGCGTTTCAAACTTTTCAAATCTTTCTCCATGATTTTCAAATGTTGTTCGTTTAGAACCCAGTGCCAATGGTGAACTGGATTCGTTGGGTTTCATCTGCAGGCTCTTTGTTCAGCGGCACACCCAGACTGAACTTCAATGGGCCCACGGGCGACAGCCAAGAAATACCTACGCCAGTGGAGTAACGCAATTCGCCCAGTTTGATCCGCTCGCTTTCCTGGAAAACGTTGCCCGCATCCAGGAAGGTGAAGGCGCGGAAAGTGCGGTCTTTGGACATGCCTGGAATCGGGAAGAAGAACTCAGCATTGCCAACCAGACGTTTGGCACCGCCCGTGGGCACGTTGTCGAGGTCACGGGGGCCCAATGATGAGGAACGGTAACCACGCACCGTGCCAATACCACCGGCATACACATTCCGGAAAATTGGGTAGGGCGAATCACCGTAACCAAAGCCCGCGGTCACTTCGCCGTTCAAAGCCAAGGTGTACAACTTGCCGATCGGGAAGTACCACTGCTCTTGGTAGGTGGTGCGCAAAAACTCCTGATCACCCAAGGGTGTGGCCACCTCAGCGGTGAGCCTGCGCACTTGTCCGCGTGTGGGGGCAACGGCGGAGTCACGACTGTCGAATGAGTAACCAGCGTTCAACAAAATGGCGTAACTTGAATTGCCAAATGCATTGACATACCGGCGGAAGCGGTCGGGGCTAAGCGGCCCCACTTCAAGGTCTGTGCCTTCATAACCAGCACCAAAAGAAATGCGTTCGTATTCGCTGATGGGGTAACCAAAACGCAAGCCTGCGCCTGTGGTTTCAATGATGTAATCACCCAGGTTCAATTCGCTGGGATCGGTGCGGCGGTTGTACACTTCGAAGCTGCGCGATACGCCATCGATGGTGAAATACGGGTCGGTTTCAGAGAATGATATGGTGCGGTTCACCTTGCTGGTGTTCAGCTCCAAGCCCACCGTTTTACCCGTGCCGAAGAGGTTTTGCTGCTGAATGGCCGCTGAAAGAATCAGACTGTCCGTGCTGGAAATACCGGCACCAAGCAGCAGGTTGCCGGTCGGCTTTTCAGTGACGTTCATGTTCACATCAACCTGATCAGAGGTTCCGGGCACAGGTTGGGTTTCAATATCGACTTCGGAGAAATAGCCCAAGCGGTCCACGCGTTCTTTGGACAATTGAATTTTGCGCGAGTCGTACCAGGACGATTCAAATTGCCGGAACTCACGGCGGATCACCTCGTCTTTGGTTCGGGTGTTACCGCCGATGTTCATGCGGCGAACATACACCCGTTTGCCGGGGTCCACAGCAATGTTGATGTTGACCTGCTGCTTTTCTCGATCGAGTTCGGGAATCACGTTCGCATTGGCAAATGCATAGCCGTAGTTGCCCAAGCGATCTTGAATGGCCTTGGTGCTGTCGGACAACAATTCCCCGTTGAAGGTTGAACCGGTTTTGGCAAGAATCAGGCTCCGAAGTTCTTCATCACGGCCCAGCAATTCGCCTGTCAACTCAATATTGCCAAAACTAAACTTCTGGCCTTCTTTTAAGGTGATGGTGATGTAGATGTCTTGCTTATTGGGCGCGATTTGAACCTGAGTGTTCTCGATGTTGAAGTCGGCATAACCGCGATTCAGGTAAAAGGAGCGCAGTTTCTCGAGGTCGCCACTCAGCTTTTGTCTGGAGTATTGATCGTTCTTGGTGTACCAAGACATAAAACCCGAGGTTCCCAAAGAGAATTCATCAAGCAGGTCGTTTTCAGAAAAATCTTTATTGCCAAGAATCTTCAACTGCTTGATGGAAGCAGATTCGCCCTCGTCCACATTGAACGTGATACTCACACGGTTGCGAGCAAGTTCATCCACGCGGGTCTGCACCTGCGCGCCATACTTGCTCCGAGACAAATACTGACGCTTCAACTCTTGCTCGGCTTTGTCCAGCAGTGAGCGATCAAAAATCAGCGACTCGCCCAGGCCAATGCCCTTTAGGGCTTGCTTGAGCGTGTCTTTGTCGAACTCTTTGGTGCCGTTGATTTCGACGGAGGCAATCGCCGGACGCTCCACCACGCTGACCACCAATACATCTCCACGCGCTGAGATTTTAACGTCATCGAAAAAACCAGTGGCAAACAGGGCTCGAATGGCTTGCAAAGCTTTTTCATCGCTGAAGGTGTCGCCTACTCGAATCGGTAGATAACTAAAGACCGTACCCGCCTCTGTTCGGCGTAGGCCCTCGACTTCGATGTCTTTGACCACAAACTGGTTGACAGCTGCCTGCACACCACCAACAGACAGGGCGCAGACTGCAACGACAGGAGCCACCAGCCGAGCGGGAAAGAGAATACTTCGAATTGTCATTCAGATCGTTCCTACCAACCTTTGCAGGTTGGACCAATATGGGTGAAGGCCTTAAAAAAGCAGCCTTTGAATATCATTAAACAGGGCCACACTGGTGAGCACACCAATGAGCAGAATTCCGATTTTTTGGCCGCGCACCTGCCAAACCTCGTCCACAGGCTTGCCCCGAACAATTTCGGCAAAATAATACATCAAGTGCCCGCCATCCAAGAGAGGGATGGGCAAAAGATTCAAAATCCCTAGGCTAACAGAAACCATGGCCAGGAAACTGAAGAACGGCAGGATACCGAGGCTGGAGGACTGCCCTGCCGCCGAAGCAATAGACACAGGGCCACTCAAATGATTCCACGACAAGTCACCGGTGAGCATTTTGCCCAGGGCAACCAAAGAAAACACGCTGATCTCGACCATGCGTTCACCACCGGCCACCAGCGACTGCACGGGCCCCAGTGGGCGCTCCACCCATTGGGGCTCACCACCAATCGACAAGCCCAGACGCCCAACACTGGCGCCCGACTCAGATGGCACCGCGTCGGGTACGGCGCGAACATCCAACACCTCGCCCGCCCGGCGTACGGTGATCACCATGGGCTCACCAGGTTTGCCCTGCACCCATTGGGTGAACTGTGAAGAACTTTGAATGGGCAGCCCATCCTGCGCCAGCAACTGGTCCCCGGTCAAGAAGCCTGCGGCCTGCGCTGCGCTGCCCTGCGCCACGCCACGAACCTGAATATCGTTTTCTTGGGGGGCCAACCCCAGGCCAGGCATGAGCCCAGGGCCAAGGTCAGCAGAAATTTCAGCCGAAGGAATGGGTTTCAGCGTAAAAGATTGCCCAGCGCGATCTATCGCGAGTTCGATGTCGTTTCTGAAGAGGCGAGCCTTTAAGATGGCCCAGGTGGCATCGCCCCAAGTGCCAACAGGCGTGCCGTTGACGTGGGTAATGGAATCTTGCCCTTGCAAACCAGCTTGAGCCACCAAGCTGCTGGGGGCCGGCTCGGCAACCACCGTGGCAATGCCCTTTGGCTGCATGTAGGCCAAAAAGCCGTATAACAAAGCCGCCAGAAGCAAATTGGCCAAAGGGCCAGCCAACACAATGGCGATGCGCTGGCCTACCGGTTTGCGGTTAAAAGACTCATCAAGATTAATGTCGTGCCCTTTCAGGCTGTCGGGATCGCGCTCATCCAGCATGCGCACATATCCACCCAGGGGGATCCAGCCGATGGTCCACTCCACCTTTGTTTTTTTATTGACCCATTGGTAGATCGGCTTTCCAAACCCCACTGAAAACCGGATGACCCGAACATTGAAGTAGCGGGCAACGCTGTAGTGCCCGTACTCGTGAATAAACACGAGAATACCCAAGGCCACCAGAAAAGAAAAAATCGAGTTCAACATTTAAAACACTTGCCCGGACAATGATCTAGCTGCAGCCAGCGCCTGCTGGCGAACCGCGTGGTCTAGACCAAAGGCGTCGTCCAGGTTGGCCACGCGGTACCCCTCAAATTGTGCCATGCAATGCTCTGTAATGCGCACAATGTCCATAAAACCAATTTTTTCCTGAAGAAACAGGTCTACACACACCTCATTGGCTGCGTTGAACACGGGCGCCAGCGTCGCGGCCTTATCTAGCGCATCAAAAGCCAGACGTAGCATGGGGAACCGGCTTAAATCAGCCTCCTCAAATTGCAACTGGGCTATTTTTGCCAGGTCCAGCCGCGGTGACCCAGACTCGATGCGATCAGGCAAACCCAGCACATGGGCGATGGGCGTGCGCATGTCTGGACATCCCAACTGCGCCAGCATGCTACCGTCTCTGTATTCCACCAACGAATGCACAATCGACTGTGGGTGAACCAACACCGAAAGTTGTTTGGGAGGAAGCCCAAACAACCACAGAGCCTCGATCAGCTCCAGCCCTTTGTTGGCCATGGTCGCGCTGTCAACAGAAATTTTTCGACCCATGACCCAATTGGGATGCGCAATGGCTTGTGCAGGGGTGACTGCGGCCAACTCCTCGAGCGGCTTGTTTCTAAAAGGGCCACCAGAAGCCGTGAGCACCAGCCGTTCAATGCCAAATTGATCAGCACGAGCCACGTTAAAGTCGGCAGGCAGGCATTGGTAAATGGCGTTGTGTTCTGAATCAACGGGCAACAATTGAGCGCCCGAACGTTGACAGGCGTCTATCATGAAGCGACCCGCCAACACCAAAGATTCTTTGTTGGCGAGCAATACGCGTTTGCCCGCCTGCAACGCTCTCAAGGTGGGGCGCAAGCCCGCAGCTCCAACGATGGCAGCCACCACGGTATCCACCTCACCAGCGCTGCAGAGGTCGCCCAGGGCCTCTTCTGCCAGCACTTCAGGTTGGTAGCCCAGCCTTTGGGCCAAGCGCTCGCCGTAGCCTTGGGCGTGCCAACGTGCCAGGGCTTGGGAATCACAAATCACCAAAACGCGAGGGCGATGGTTTGACGCTTGTTCCAGCAGGCGATCAATATTGGTGCCAGCCACCAAACCATGCACCCGAAAACGCTCGGGATGACGGGCAAGCACATCCAGGGTGTTCACCCCGATAGTGCCAGTTGCCCCCAGAATAAGAAGAGACTGCTGTTTCAACATGCCCACCACTACGCAGCACCCGCAAACACCAACAACACTGCCAGAGGCAACACGGGGAGCTGCGCGTCGATACGATCCAATACGCCGCCATGGCCTGGCAGCAATTGGCTGCTGTC
>NZ_CAXQZX010000044.1:0-2165 GCF_964228395.1 Limnobacter sp. | reverse complement strand
AAGCCGATGAACTCTACAAACATGCGCTTGCTTTGGGATGCACCTGCGAAGGCCCTCCCGGGGAGCGCATGCCCGGGTTCTACGCGGCTTACTTCCGCACACCTGAAGGGCACAAAATGAACGCCTACAAGTTGGGCTGAGTGCCTGCTACCATCAATCATCCAAGGGCTTGCAATGCAAGCCCTTTTTCATTGCAATGGCGCTTGGAGTTGATCTGCAGTTCCTGCTGGTTTTTGCCTACTTGGTGGTGTCGGCATCTGCGTGATAAAAACGCTTAAAAACAAAAAACCCTCGCCTTGTGAGCGAGGGTTTTTTTAGATTTGGCGCGGCTGGCAGGATTCGAACCCACGACCCCTTGGTTCGTAGCCAAGTACTCTATCCAACTGAGCTACAGCCGCTGTGAAGAAGCGAGATTATGCACAATTAATGCTCTCAGCGCAAGCCCCGGCGTTCAAATCACACAAATAATTTAGCAAAGTTGTAAAACCCTGCAGCACACTACCGCACCATGTACTTGCTCGCCAGCGCTTTAAAGGCTTGCTCTTGGGCATCCAGCAAAGCCTCGCTTTGGTTTAGTTCGCTGGCAAGCACCCGGCGAACTTCGGGCACACAGTCCAGCGCGGCTTGAGCGTCTAAAAACAGCGCCCTGCTTCGCCTTGCCAGCACATCTTCAATGGTCATGGCCATTTCTTCAAGCACGGCCTGGGCAATTTCAGCTTCATTCAATTCGAGCGAGGGGTGCAATTGCGAGCCCGGTTTGCGGGTGGGCAGATCATCTTCCAGGCGCAGGTTACGCGTGCGCGTGGGCTTGTTAAGCCACCCTTGTTGCTCGCACACCAGGTCGATCACTTCTTCAGCCATGCTTCGGTACGTGGTCCATTTGCCGCCCGTGATGGTCACAAGGCCGCTGGGGTCGGTGATGATGGTGTGTTCGCGCGAAATACTCTTGGTGTTTTGCGTGCCGCCGCCACCGGCTTTTACCAAGGGGCGCAGCCCAACAAACACACTGCGCACATCGGCCTTGGTGGGCGCTTTGGCCAAATATTGGCCCGCAGTATTCAAAATAAAATCAATTTCTTCAGGCAAGGCAGCGGGCTCCCAGGGAATGTCTTCTCTGGGCGTGTCGGTGGTTCCAATCAATGTTTTTCCAAGCCAAGGCACCACAAACAACACTCGACCATCGCTGGTTTTTGGTACAAGCATGGCCTCTTTGGCGGGATAAAATTCTGGCCCCACTACCACATGCACACCTTGGCTGGGGCTCAGCATGGGCTTGCTGCTGGCGTTGTCGAGTTTGCGCAGTTGATCAACCCACACGCCAGTGGCGTTGATTACTGCCTTGGCACGCAGGGTGTAAACGGTTTCAGTCCATTCGTCTTTGGCCTGCACGCCACACACTTTGTCGCCGTCTTTTACAAAGCCAGTCACCGGCATGTAATTCACTGCCATGCCTTTAAGCACATGCAGGGTTTTCATCAGCGCAATGGCCAGGCGAGCATCGTCAAACTGGGCATCAAAATACCGCACCCCACCAGCCAATTTTTTTTGTGAAATGGTGGGCAACACACGAAGCACCTCGGCTTTGCTCATCAAGGTGGTGGGGCCCACACTGAGCTTGCCGGACAACCATTCATAAGCCTTCAAACCCACCCAATAAAACAGCTTTTGAACCCAGTTGCGCACGGGTATGACAAAGGGCATGGGCCGAACCAAATTGGGTGCATTGCGCAACATCCGGCCCCGCTCCTCCAGCGCCTCTTTGACCAAAGCAATGTTGCCCTGTGCAAGGTAACGCACACCCCCATGGGCCAACTTGGTGGCTCGCGAGCTGGTGCCCTTGGCAAAGTCGTGCGCTTCCAGCAGCAACACCCTCAAGCCGCGGCTGGCCGCATCCACGGCACTGCCCAGCCCTGTGGCGCCACCGCCAATCACGATCACGTCCCAGGTGTACCCCTGCTCGGCCTGCTTGCGCAGGGATTCAATGTGCTGCTTTCTACTCAGCATGTGCCCATCCTTTGGCGCGTTCTACTGCGCGGTGCCAGCGGTCAAGCAGCGCACCCCGTTCATCCATGCCCATGGTGGGCTCAAAAGTTGTGTCAATTTGCCAATTGGCAACCAGTTCGTCTTCGCCACCATACACACCCACGGCCAGGCCAGCGAGGTAA
>NZ_CAXQZX010000043.1:0-4683 GCF_964228395.1 Limnobacter sp. | reverse complement strand
GCTGTCTTTCAGGTTGGCGCGGCGCTTTAACATGGATTCAAACAAGTCACCGACAATGCTGAAAGCACTGAGAACCACCAGCCACAGCGTGAAAACCAAAGGATGCCAATGATCCAGCGCTTTGACCTGCCAGCTTTGATCCAATACCGGCCAGTGTTGGGCTGCCCACACCACGCTCCAGCTCAGCACCACCACACTGAGCGTACCGCCCACTGCCCCCTCCCAGCTCTTGCCTGGGGAGATTCGTGGGGCAAGCTTCCGTTTGCCCATGGTTTTGCCGAAGATGTAAGCAAAAATATCGGCCACCCAACATATGGCCACAAGGCTTAGCAGGTAAACAACGCCATGTTGCTGGGCCAATATCAGCGCAATGCCAGCAGCACTGAGCAAAGCCCAGCCGGCAATAGCAAACCAAGCGGTACCTTGAAGTGCGCCTATGCCAACCCGCCGCAAACACCAGGGCGCAAAAGCAACCCAGAACACGCCAGACAATGCCATCAGCGGTGCGCCGTAGCTGGAAATAGGTGCAAACCAGTAAATGAAAACCGAAACAGCGGTGCAAACCCCGGCGTAAGCAAGCGGCTTCCGGGCCAGCGTGGGGTGAAAACGGGCCCACTCCCAAAACCCTGCGGTTAATACGATTAATACAAACATACCCCAGCCCAGGTCACCGCCGTATGCCAGCACGGCGAATAGCACCAAGAGCAAAACCACTGCTGTGATTACTCGGGTTTTTAGCATTTCATGTCTCGGCTACGAGACGGTCACATGGATGAACTTTTGGCCAGTGGCTCACCAGGCTCAAGCTGTTCAGAAGTCCGTCCAAAACGCCGTTCTCTGTTGTTATAGGAATCAATGGCTTCCAACAGCATGGGTTTGCCAAAGTCGGGCCAAAATTTATCGGTGAAATAAAACTCGGTGTACGCCAACTGCCACAACAAAAAATTCGATACGCGCTGCTCGCCTCCGGTGCGTATAAACAGGTCTGGTTCAGGGCTGCCTTGTAAACACAAGTGCTTAGCAAAATCGCGCTCGGCGATGGTATGCGGTGCAGCAGCCAAATCGGGGCGCTCCTGCAACATGGTGCGCATGGCCTGAAGAATATCCCAACGACCTCCATAATTGGCAGCCACGTTGAGATACAGGCGCGTGTTGTTCTTGGTCAATTCTTGGGCTGATGCAATGGCGGCCTGCAGTTCTGGTTCAAAGGCAGTGGTGTCACCAATGATTCGAAGGCAAATGTTTTCGCGGTGCATCGACTCCACATCACGACGCAAGACGCGAATGAACAAACGCATCAACAGCGAGACCTCGTCAGCGGGTCTGCGCCAGTTTTCGGAAGAAAATGCAAACAAGGTGAGGTGCTCGACACCAAGCTCGCAACAGGCCTGAACGGTGCGACGCACCGCGTCCACACCGCGCTTGTGCCCAGCCACACGCGGCAGCAACTTGTTTTTGGCCCAACGACCATTGCCGTCCATCACGATGGCAATGTGCTTTGGGATGCTGGAGGTGTCTGGCACATCCAGCGTTGAGCTGGTGAAGTTGGGCATGGAGCGCTGCTTTAAACCGTCATGATTTCTGCTTCTTTGACTTGCAACACCTGGTCGACCTCGGCCACGTACTTGTCGGTCAGTTTTTGAATGTCGTCTTGGGCACGACGCTCGTCGTCCTCAGAAATTTCTTTGTCCTTCACGAGCTTCTTAAAAGCTTCGTTGGCGTCACGACGCAGGTTTCGAATGGCAATCTTGGTTTGCTCGCCTTCGCCTTTGATGAACTTGGTGAGTTCTTTGCGACGCTCCTCTGTCAATGCAGGCATGGGCACACGAATGGTCTCGCCCATGGAGGCGGGGTTCAAGCCCAGATCAGACTCGCGAATGGCTTTTTCGACCGCATTGACCATGTTTTTTTCCCAGGGCTGAACAGTGATGGTGCGTGCATCCGCCAGGCTGAGGTTGGCCACCTGGGAAATGGGCACCAAGGAGCCGTAGTACTCAACCTGAACATGGTCGAGGATGCCGGTGTGGGCACGCCCTGTGCGTACTTTTTGAAGGTCGGTCTTTAGAGACTCAATGGACTTGGCCATTTTGTCTTCGGTGGTTTTTCGAATATTGGCAACGCTCATGATGTAGTTCTCACTGCAATGTAAAAAGAGGAGACCCGGTTACATGTGAACCAAAGTGCCCTCGTTTTCCCCGGTCACGGCTCTGTAGAGCGCGCCGGGCTTGTTGATCGAAAAAACACGAATCGGGAGCTTTTGGTCACGACACAGGGCGAATGCGGTGGCGTCCATGACTTCCAAATTCTTTGAAATTGCTTCATTAAAGGAAATTTTCTCGTAGCGGGTGGCGCTGGGATCCTTTTTGGGATCGGCTGAATAAATACCGTCCACCTTGGTGGCCTTGAGCACCACCTCTGCACCCACTTCAGAGCCGCGAAGTGCAGCCGCGGTGTCTGTTGTAAAAAACGGGTTGCCCGTCCCGGCCGCAAAAATAACAATTTTCCCCTCTTCGAGGTAACGAATGGCCTTTGGGCGAATGTAAGGTTCAACCACCTGCTCGATATTGAGGGCTGACTGAACCCGAGCTTCAACACCTGCGCGACGGAAAGCATCTTGAAGCGCCAGGGAGTTCATCACTGTGGCCATCATGCCCATGTAGTCGGCCGTGGCGCGGTCCATGCCCGCAGCACCCGGAGCAATGCCCCTGAAAATATTACCGCCGCCGATGACCACAGCCATCTCAATGCCCAAGGCCGCCACTTCAGCCACCTCGGCGACCATGCGCTCAATGGTTTGACGATTGATGCCGTAGGAGTCCTCTCCCATCAGGGCCTCGCCCGACAACTTGAGTAACACACGCTTGTATGCTGCCATTCACGCCTCTTGTCAGATCATTGTCAGGATTCTATAACGTAAAGGGTGTGCAATTGGTACACCCCAAATAAAAAGGGGCTTCTCGCCTGGAGAAACCCCTCAAATACGAACGAAATTAACGTGCAGCAGCGGCGGCTTGGGCAGCCACTTCGGCAGCGAAATCGTTCACTTTCTTTTCGATACCTTCGCCCACGATGAAGAGATCGAAGCCGTGAACGTTACTGCCTGTGCTCTTGAGCATGGCTTCAACGGTTTGCTTGTCGTCTTTCACGAAAGGCTGTGACAGCAGGGCCACTTCTTTCAGGAATTTCTTCACCGAACCTTCAACCATTTTTTCGGCGATGTCTGCAGGCTTACCAGACTCTTCAGCCTTGGCTTTCGCCACGGAGCGCTCACGGTCGATGTCTTCTTGAGGAACGCCGCTTTCATGCAGTGCCTTGGGCTTGGTGGCCGCAATGTGCATGGCAACGTCCTTGCCAACCTGCTCGTCGCTGCCGGAAAAATCAACGAGTACGCCGATTTTACCGCTGTGAATGTAGGATGTCAGGCGGCCTTGCGCCTGCACGCGCTTGAAACGGCGCACAGACATGTTTTCGCCGATTTTGCCAACCAAAGCAGTGCGGATGGACTCTACAGTGCCCTCGCCCAGTGGCAAAGCCCCCAGCTCTTCAACGCTGGCAGGGTTTTTCTCGGCAACCAACTTGGCCACATTGCCGACAAATCCGATGAAGTCTTCGTTTTTGGCCACGAAGTCTGTTTCGCAGTTGACTTCAACGATGGTACCCAGCTTGCCAGACTCGTCGATGTAAATGCCCACCAAGCCTTCAGCCGTTACACGGGTTGCGGCTTTGCTGGCCTTGCTGCCCAACTTAACGCGCAAAATTTCTTCGGCTTTGTCCATGTCGCCGGCGGCCTCGGTCAGGGCCTTTTTGCACTCCATCATCGGCGCGTCTGTTTTTTCGCGCAGTACCTTAACCATTGCTGCTGTAATTTCAGCCATTGCTACTCTCCTAGTGTCGGATTCTGAATTGGGTAAAAAAAAGGGGCGACTGATCGCCCCGTTCGAAGACGAAGGTGGAATTAACCTTCGGCTCCTTCTTCAGAGACTTCAACAAAGTCGTCGTCGGCCTTGATGGCTTCTACCACATCGTTTACGGCCTGATCGCGACCGGCCAGAACGGCATCAGCCACGGAGCGAGCGTACAGACGGATTGCACGGGCAGAATCGTCGTTGCCTGGCACCACGTAGCTCACACCAGCTGGGGAATGATTGGTGTCCACAATGCCTACCACAGGAATGCCAAGCTTCTCGGCTTCAGTGATGGCGATTTTGTGGTAGCCAACGTCACACACAAAAATTGCATCTGGCAGCGTGGGCATGTCTTTGATGCCGCCGATGGACTGGTTCAGCTTTTCGAGCTCGCGTTCGAACATCAGGGCTTCTTTTTTGGACATGCGCTCCAGACCGCCATCGGCGATGATGGCTTCCATGTCTTTCAAACGCTTGATAGAAGACTTCACAGTTTTAAAGTTGGTCAACATACCACCCAACCAGCGCTGGTCTACGTAGGGCATGCCGCAACGCTGTGCTTCTTCGGCAATGATTTCTTTGGCCTGGCGTTTGGTGCAAACAAACAGAATGTTGCCGCGATTGGCGGACAGACGCTTGACGAACTTCAAAGCCTCGTCGAGCATTACAACTGTTTTTTCCAGGTTGATGATGTGAATCTTGTTGCGATGGCCGTAAATGTAAGGGCCCATCTTGGGGTTCCAGAAGCGTGTTTGGTGGCCAAAGTGGCAACCAGCTT
>NZ_CAXQZX010000042.1:0-8231 GCF_964228395.1 Limnobacter sp. | reverse complement strand
TCCGATCTCACAGCTGATTGTGTGGAACAAAATAGACGCCTGCGAGCGGTCTCCCGAGGTCGAGCGGGACGAGGGTGGTAACATTTTGTCTGTTTCCGTCAGCGCGCGTTATGGCGTGGGCCTGCCAGCCCTGCGTGAATGCCTGATTGAACTGGCGAGCCATTTTTATGCTCAAAGCAGAAGCATTGGCCCGCAACAAGACGCATTGCAGTGGGTTTGACAATCAAAATCATTTTTTAAGCAGTAGGAACAAGCATGTCTATGAATGATCCGGATTGGGGGCGTAATTCCTCGGGTGGTCAAAACAATGATGACCAGCCCAAGCCTCAAGACCAAGACAACCGGCGGCCCGGTGGTGGCCGCCAGGACGGCCCGCCCGATCTCGACGAACTTTGGCGAGACTTCAACAATCGCCTAAACAGGCTGTTTGGCAAGCGTGGCGGGGGCCCACGTGGACCTCGCGGCCCGGTGGGCGGCGGCGGTGGTGGTGCTCCCAATATGGAAGGTGCGGGCAAGGGCCTTACCGCCATTATCGGGATCGCCGCGGTTATTTGGCTCGCCAGTGGGTTTTACATTGTTCAAGAAGGTCGCGAAGCCGTGGTGCTTCAGTTCGGCAAGTACTCCCACACAGCCATGCCTGGCTTCCAGTGGCGCATGCCTTACCCAATTCAGTCCCACGAGATCGTGAACTCTTCGCAGGTTCGCATCATTGAAGTGGGTTACCGCAATGAGGTTCGTAGCAAGGTGCTGCGTGAGGCCCTCATGCTCACTGAAGATGAAAACATCATCGATATTCAATTTGCCGTGCAGTATCGCTTGAGCGATGCTGGGGCATATTTGTTCAATACTGCCGACCCCGATGAAACCGTCAAAATGGCCGCTGAAACAGCCATTCGCGAGGTGGTGGGGCGCAACAAAATGGACTTCGTCCTCTACGAGGGCCGTGAACAAATTGCGCTAAACACCCAAGAGGTGATTCAGCAAATTCTGGACAAATATCAAACCGGTATTTTGGTCTCCAGCGTGACAGTGCAAAATGTTCAGCCTCCAGAGCAGGTTCAGGCCGCATTTGATGATGCGGTCAAAGCGGGCCAGGACCGTGAGCGACTTAAAAACGATGGTCAGGCTTACGCCAACGACGTGATCCCCAGGGCGCGAGGCAATGCGGCGCGCTTGATTGAAGAAGCCAACGGTTACCGCGAAACCGTGGTGGCACAGGCCGAGGGTGATGCAGCACGTTTCAAGGCCGTGTTGACCGAGTTTGAAAAGGCGCCCAAGGTGACCCGCGAGCGCATGTACGTGGACACCATGCAAGAAATTTACAGCAACGTGACCAAGGTGATCGTTGACACCAAAAACAACAG
Source organism: Limnobacter sp. (assembly GCF_964228395.1). Taxonomy (GTDB): domain Bacteria; phylum Pseudomonadota; class Gammaproteobacteria; order Burkholderiales; family Burkholderiaceae_B; genus Limnobacter. The sequence goes on along the minus strand of NZ_CAXQZX010000042.1, from coordinate 6,867 downwards.
TCAGTTGTTGTACCTGCCCCTGGAAAAGCTCGTTGAGCGCAGTGGCTCGTCTACTGGTAGCAATCAGGACAACGCCAGCCAGGCGGCAAGCAACGGCTCGGGCGGTGGCGCATCACCGGCCAGTCGCCAAAGCAACGAGAACTTTGACAGCAGTCTTCGCGATGCCATGCGCAATCGCGATCGTGGAGCACGATAATCATGCCTAAGATTTTTGTAGTAGTAGCGGCGGCGTTGATTGGTTTGTTTGTGACCAACACCTGCTTGTATGTGGTCGATGAGCGCCAATACGCCATCGTGTTTGCTCTGGGTCAGGTCAAAGAGGTTCGCCAAGAACCGGGCCTGTACGCCAAGCTGCCTGCGCCGTTCCAGAACGTTATTTTTCTGGACAAGCGCATCCAGACCATCGACACACCCGATGCAGAGCGTTTTATCACCTCCGAGAAGAAAAACCTCTTGGTAGACACCTACATCAAATGGCGAATTACAGACCCACGGCTTTACTTTGTTCGGGTCAGCGGTGATTCCCGCTTGGCGCAAAGCCGCATGACCCAAGTGGTCAAGTCTGCCCTGAACGAAGAAATCACCAAGCGCACAGTGCCCCAAATGGTGTCTGGTGAGCGCACCGTGGTGATGGAAAGCGTGGTGAACAAGGTCATGGACGACGCTGAGGAAATTGGTGTTGAAATCCTCGATGTGCGCTTAAAGCGCGTGGATTTGCTGCCAGAGGTGAGCGAGTCGGTGTTCCGCCGAATGGAAGCCGAGCGCAAGCGGGTGGCCAATGACCTGCGTGCTACGGGTGCTGCCGAGGCTGAGCAAATTCGCGCCGATGCGGATCGCCAGCGCCAGGTGATCTTGGCTGAAGCCTACCGCGAAGCACAAACTATCAAGGGGGAGGGTGATGGAAAGGCCGCTTCGATTTATAATGCTGCCTTTGGTCGCAATCCCGAGTTTTTTGCTTTCTACCGCAGCTTGGAAGCTTACAAGAAGTCCTTGAATTCCAAGTCGGACGTGATGGTGGTTGATCCGCAGTCAGAGTTCTTTAATTACCTGCAAAAGTCTAAGTAAATCAAAGGCTTTTAAGGTTTTTAAAACCATCCTCCAGCCAGAAAGGTTTTGCTTGGGGCAACTTTTGAAATGAGCGAGACCTTTTGGCTGGCCTTGGCCCTTGTGTTTGTCTTCGAGGGCCTGATGCCTTTTCTCTTTCCAAAGCAATGGAAAGAGACTTTCCTCAAGATAGCCGCGCTCAGCGAGGGCCAAATTCGCTTCATTGGCCTGATTGCCTTGGTGTTTGGCCTCGTGTTGTTTGTGGTTTTTTAACTGTTTGTCAAAAGCGTTGGAATAGTCATGTCTGCTTGGCTTTTGCCAGAGTCTGTTGCCGATGTATTGCCTTCTGAGGCGCGTCGCATTGAAGAGTTGCGAAGGTCCCTGCTGGATCGTTTTCGCGTATACGGTTACGAGCTGGTGATGCCTCCCATGCTTGAATACACCGAGTCCTTGCTTGGCAATGCAGATGCCTCTCTGGATTTGCAAACCTTCAAGCTGCTTGATCAGGCCAGCGGTCGAATGTTGGGCCTGCGGGCCGACACTACGCCTCAAGTGGCCCGCATTGATGCCCACATCCTTAATCGCAAGGGCGTGACTCGCCTGTGCTACTGTGGCCCAGTGTTGCACACCCAGGCCTTGGGTTTGCACACCACCCGTGAGCCCATGCAGTGCGGTGCCGAGCTTTACGGCTGCGGAGGGGTGGAGGCCGATCTGGAAATTCTAAGCCTCGCTGTAGACACGCTGAATCTTTCTGGTCTTAAAAACTACCGACTGGCCTTGTCCCATGCCGGTTTGCTTGCCGCAGTGCTTGAGGGCAGCCCGGTGCCCGAGCCCATGTTGCGGCAGGTACACCAAGCCTTGGCTCAAAAGGACCGTCCACGTCTGCAGGCCTTGCTGGCAGGCATCGATGGCTTAAGCGCTACTCAACGTGAAGCGGTTATTCGCCTGTTGGGGTTGTATGGCACCTTGGGGGGCACGCAGTGTGTATTGACCCGCGCCCGCGCTTGTTTGCCCGCCACCAAGGCTGTCCAAGCCGTGTTGGGCGAATTGCAAACCGTGGTGGATCGTTTGCAGGAAACGGTGTCTGTGGTGCCTGTGTTGGTGGTCGATCTGGCTGACCTCGCCAGTTTTGATTACCACAGTGGCCTTATTTTCTCGGCCTATGTGGATGGCTGCGCCAATTCCATTCTGCGGGGCGGTCGCTACGACGACGTGGGTGCTGTGTATGGGCGTGCACGCCCAGCCACGGGCTTTTCGGTGGACTTGCGTGAGTTGGTGGCCCTTCAGGCCGCTCTGCCAAGCCCCAAACGGGCCATTCGCGCGCCTTGGGTATTTGACCCCGCGCTCATGGCCAGCATTCGTGAATTGCGTTCGCAAGGCGAGGTGGTGCTTCAAAGCCTGCCCAACACCGATGCGGAAGAAGAAGAGTTTGTATGTGATCGGCAGCTTGTACTGGCAAACGCCGTTTGGACAGTGGTGCCGATGGGCATGAATCAGGAGAAATTGAAATGAGTTTTCGCAACGTGGTGGTAATCGGCACGCAGTGGGGTGACGAGGGCAAGGGCAAGGTGGTGGACTGGATGACCGACCACGCCCAAGGCGTGGTGCGCTTCCAAGGCGGCCATAACGCTGGCCACACTTTGGTGATTGGTGGCAAAAAGACAATTTTGCGCCTGATTCCCTCTGGTATTTTGCGGCCCGATGTGCAGGTTTTCATCGGCAACGGCGTGGTGTTGTCTCCCGAGGCTTTGTTGTCTGAAATCGATGAGTTGCAAGCCGGCGGCATCTCCGTGGAGGCCCGCCTGAAAATCAGTGAGGCCTGCCCCTTGATTTTGGATCATCACATCGCCTTGGACAAGGCACGTGAAGCCAAGCGAGGCGAGAGCAAAATTGGCACCACCGGCCGCGGTATTGGCCCCGCTTACGAAGACAAGGTGGCTCGCCGTGCCCTGCGGGTTCAAGACCTGTTTAATCCTGAAAGCTTCCGCGCCAAGCTTGAAGAAGTGCTGGACTATCATAACTTTGTGCTCACCCAGTACCTGGGTGCCCAGGCGGTGGACGCTCAAGTGGTATTCGACAAAGCCATGGCCCTGGCCCCGCGCATTAAGAACATGGTGGCCGACGTGCCCGCATTGCTTCAAAAGGCCAATGACGAAGGCAAGAATCTGCTGTTCGAGGGCGCACAGGGCGCTTTGCTCGACATCGATCATGGCACCTTTCCTTTTGTGACCAGCTCCAACTGTATCGCAGGAGCGGCTTCTCCTGGGGCGGGTGTTGGCCCGCAGCGCCTGCAGTATGTCTTGGGCATCACCAAAGCCTATGCCACGCGCGTGGGTTCTGGGCCTTTTCCCACCGAACTGTTCTGCGAAACCGGTGCCCATCTGGCCAAACAAGGCAACGAATTTGGTTCGGTCACGGGTCGTGCTCGCCGTTGTGGCTGGTTCGATGCAGCAGCCCTGCGCCGTACCATTCAGCTCAATGGGGTGAGTGGTTTGTGCATCACCAAGTTGGACGTGCTCGATGGCCTTAAAACCATCAAATTGGGCGTGGGTTACGAATTGGCCGATGGCACCAAAACCGACATTCTTCCTTTTGGAAGTGACAAGGTTGAAGGTTGCAAGCCAATTTTTGAAGAATTTCCTGGCTGGAGTGGCACCACCTTTGGTGTAAAAACTTACGATGCTCTGCCTGCAGAGGCCAAGGCTTACTTGACCCGCATGCAAGAGGTTTGCGGCGTGCCCGTGGACATGATCTCCACCGGTCCCGATCGCGACGAAACCATCGTACTGCGTCACCCCTTTAAGGCATAAGCCAACCCAACCTGGCAAGCGGGCTCGCCATGAAAAAACTGCATGTGGACTACCTGCAGTACCACCACCTAATCGACAAGGTGGTGGATCAGGTGCGCCAGTCCAGCTTCAAGCCAGACCTCGTTCTGGGCGTGTCGCGGGGTGGCTTGTTCTTGGCCGATGGTTTGTCGCGTTCATTAAAGTGCCCCATGGCCGTGGTGGCAGCCAGTTCTTACATGGGGCCATCGGGCACCGTGCAGGGCGGTTTGCAAATTTCTGCCAGCATTGCCAGCGTGGTGCCCATCCAAGGGCGGGTGCTTTTGGCTGACGATCTGGCAGACTCCGGGCAAACTTTGCGCCAGCTGCACACCCATTTGCAACATGCCCACCCGGCCATTTCCTCTTTAAAAAGCGCGGTGATCTGGGTCAAACCCAGTTCGGTGTTCCAGCCCGATTTCGCTGCTGAGCACTTGCATGACGATGTCTGGATTGTTCAGCCTTTTGAGGTTCGCGACTTCTAAACAATCAAATTGTTTAAATTGCTTTGAATTCCGTCTAATTTGACCTAAAAATGGGCTATTTTTGAGGTGTGTTATCCTATGGGCTTTTCAAAGCTTCAAGGAGACACCCAAGCAATGCCTGATGTGCAACGCAATACCCCCGCAGTTTCGCCTTCCTTTTTTCCCAAGTTTGAACCGCTTCATCACCTGTCCGCCCTCACGCTGGGCGTGGCCTTGCTCTGCGCGCCCGCTGCTGCACTGGCTGCTACGCTGACCTTGTCCAACGGCGACAAACTCACTGGCAAGGTGACCCGCTTGTCAGACGATATTCTGGTATTCAAATCGGCTTTGGTGGGCGAGGTTAAAGTGCCCTGGAGTCAAGTGAGCACCTTGAGCACCGACGATGGTGTGGTTGTTCAATTGAGCAACGGCAGCAAGGTGCGCGGTCAACTGGCCTTGAATGAGCAGGGCGAAGTGGTGATTGATCAAGGGCAATTGGGTAAGTCTGCGCCGCTTAAAAAGGCCGATGTGGCCATGCTCAACCCCCCGGTGATTGATTCTCGTACGAAATATTCCGGCCGAGCCAATTTGGGTGGTGTGTTCAACCGCGGCAATTCGGAAGACGACACCCTGAATCTGGATGCCGAATTTGTAGCCCGTACCTTGGAGAGTCGCTACACGGTCAACGTGGAAGTGAATGAGGCGGAGTCTGCCGGAGTCACCACAACATCCAACCGCTTGGCCAAAGCGCAGTACGATGCCTTTCTGAACGAAAAAGACTACCTGTTTGTAAACACCTCTGCAGAAAGCGATGAACTGGCCGATTTGAACTTGCGAACCTCGCTGGGCGCTGGTTACGGTCGGCAGTTTTGGGAAACAGAGCGTTCCAAACTGAGTGGCGAGATTGGCCTGAGCTATGTGAATGAAGACTACAAAATTGCGCCTGACGAGGCCTTTCCAACCCTCAACTTGGGCTCTAAATATGACCGCAAGTTTTGGGATGACAAGCTGGTTTTTTTCAACAACAGCAATTTATTGATCAGTCTGGAAGACACCAACGACACCTTGTTTAAAAATCGCCTCGGCATTCGCTTGCCGGTGACCAAAAATCTGAACCTGTCGACGCAGTTCAACGTGGATTACGACAACATGCCGCCACCTGGCATTAAAAAAACCGACACAGCACTTATTTTCAGTGTGGGTTACGGATTTCAGTGAATGTGTTGACATGCAGCCACAGTTGCTCAAGGCGCTCTGGCTGACACAAATAAACAAGGTGAATTCTGTAAAGTGCTGTACACTGCCTGCTGGTGCAAATGCACCAAGCAGCGCGGTTTTCGCCGTCCCGAATGCGGTGCGCAATAACATTTAAAAGCGCACATGCACAACCAACATTGCCAGCAATAAAGGGTGGGAAGTTTGAAGATTTGCAGCAAAGTGCAGGAGAATTTTTGGTGCCCAGGAGAGGACTCGAACCTCCACAGTGTTGCCACCACTAGGACCTGAACCTAGCGCGTCTACCAATTCCGCCACCTGGGCATCAGGTGCGAGCCGTGAATTTTAATGAAATAAAAACTTTTGTCAATGCATAAAACAGAAATAAAAATACCAAGTCGCGAAGACATCTTGGCCGTGTTGCGCCAAAGCCAAACACCGCTGACCCGCGAGCAAGTGTTTGAGCACCTAAAACTGACTGAAGACCAAATCCCGATTATTGAAAAACGCCTCAGCGCCATGGAGCGCGATGGCCAGTTGATGCCCAACCGCAAAGGCCTTTTGCTTTTGTCCACCAAACTGGACTTTGTGGCGGGCAAGGTGGCCGGTCATCGAGATGGTTTCGGATTTTTGATCCGGGATGACCGGGGCCCAGACGCATTCCTTTCCCCACGCGAAATGCAAAAGGTGCTGCACGGCGACCGGGTGTTGGTACGCATTACCGGCACCGACCACCGGGGCAAGCCCGAGGGCACCATAGTGGAGGTGACTGAGCGGCGCACCAACCGCTTGGTGGGCAGATTGGTGTCCGAGCGTGGCATCTTGCTCGTCATTCCCGAAGACCAACGCATCAAACACGATATTTTGGTGAGCCCCAAAGACGTGGGGCAAGCCATTCCCGGGCAAGTGGTCACCGTTGAAATCGTGGAACAGCCCACCCGACATTCCCAACCCATTGGTCGCGTGGTTGAAGTGCTGGGCGAACTCGACGACCCGGGTATGGAAATCGAAATTGCCGTGCGCAAATTCGATGTGCCCTACGAATTCGACTTGCTCACCATGAATCAGGCCGAGAGCCTGCCCTCTGTCGTAGAGCACAAAGACCTCAAAGGCCGCGTTGACCTGCGCGATGTGCCGTTTGTGACCATTGACGGTGAAGACGCAAGGGATTTCGATGACGCTGTGTACTGTACTCCCGCGGATTCCATCAAGGGAGGTTGGCGTTTGTTGGTGGCCATTGCCGACGTAAGCCACTATGTGGAGCCGGGCACCCCTATTGACAAAGAGGCCACCAAACGCGGCACCTCGGTGTATTTCCC
>NZ_CAXQZX010000041.1:0-52010 GCF_964228395.1 Limnobacter sp. | reverse complement strand
GTTTTAACCTGCCCCTTGCCCTGGCAGCTTGGGCAAGGCTCGCAAAGCAAATGGGCCAGGCTTTCCCGGGTGCGTTTGCGCGTCATTTCGACCAGGCCCAGCGCAGAAAACCCGGTCACGCTGGTGCGTGCTCGGTCGCGGTCCAGAGCGCGTTGCAGCTCGGCCAACACTGCTCTTTTGTGCTCATCACCAGTCATGTCAATGAAGTCAATCACGATGATGCCGCCCAGGTTGCGCAAACGCAGTTGGCGGGCAATGCTTTGTGCGGCTTCCAGGTTGGTTTTAAATACGGTTTCTTCAAAATTGCGCGCGCCAATGAAGCCACCGGTGTTCACATCGATGGTGGTGAGCGCCTCGGTTTGGTCAATGATGAGGTAGCCGCCAGACTTCAGCTCCACTCGCCGACCGAGGGCTTTTTGCAGTTCATCTTCGATGTTGTACATCTCGAAGAGCGGGCGCTCACCCTGATGCAGTTGCAGGCGGTCTTTGACCTCGCTGGCGTAGGTGGCTGCAAACACCTCCAGGTTTTTGAAGGTCTCTTTGGAGTCAATCAAAATGGCCTGGGTGTCGCTGCTCACCAGGTCGCGCACCACGCGCTGCGCCATGGTGAGGTCTTCGTAAATCAGGCTGGGTGCGGGTTTGCTTCGGGTGAGTTCTAACATTTCGCGCCAGCGGGTGCGCAGGTAATTCACATCGGCCACCAGTTCTTCATCGGTGGCTTCCTCTGCATGGGTGCGAATAATAAAGCCGCCGGTGTTTTCGGGCAGCAGTCGGGTGAGTTTGGCGCGCAACTCTTCGCGTTCGTCTTCATTTTCAATGCGTTGAGACACGCCAATGTGCGGGTCTTGTGGCAAATGCACCAGCATGCGACCTGCCAGGCTGATTTGTGTGGTCAGGCGTGCGCCCTTGGTGCCCAAGGGGTCTTTGCTCACCTGCACAATGATGGTTTGCCCTTCAAACACCATTTTTTCAATGGCGGGTGGTGGCGTGGTGCCTTGGCGCGATTGATGGTGGTTGTAGGTGCGGTGCTCCCAGAGGTCGGCCACATGCAAAAACGCGGCGCGCTCCAAGCCAATGTCGACAAAGGCCGACTGCATGCCAGGCAACACCCGCACCACTTTGCCAAGGTACACATTGCCCACAATGCCACGTGTGGAGGTGCGTTCAATGTGCAGCTCTTGCACGGCCCCATGCTGAACAATGGCCACGCGCGTTTCCTGGGGCGTGACGTTCACCAGAATTTGTTCGTTGATCATCCCGTTGCTTCTAATGCTTTAAATCGATTGTTTTGGCGTGCTTGATTGGGCCGCCGATTGGATGTGGCGCAGCAGTTGGCCTGTTTCAAACAGCGGTAACCCCATGATGCCAGAATGACTGCCAGAAATGTGGCTGACGTATTGCCCGGCAATGCCCTGAATGCCATAGGCACCGGCTTTGTCGAAGGGCTCACCACTGGCGATGTAGGCTTGTATGAATGAATCGGGTAAATGCGTAAACCCAACCTGAGAGCTTTGCACCGCCAGGGCCACGTCGGCCAATGCGCCATTGCGGCCAAGTTTGGCCACTGCCACTGCCGTGTGCACATGGTGGATGGTGTTGCTCAGTTGCTTGAGCATCAATTCGGCTTGCTGTGGGCTCTCGGGTTTGCCCAGTATGGTGTGGTGCAGCGCCACGGTGGTGTCTGCGGCCAACACGATGCCGCTTAGCCCCTCGGCTTGCATGGCTTGTAAGGCGGTTTGCAATTTCAAGCGGGTGACGCGCTCCACATAGGGCAGGGGGGCTTCGCCAGCTTGTGGGGCTTCCAGTGCTTCTGCTTCGGCGCTGCCCTGCGCCAAATACACTTGCACGGTGAGCCCCAGGGTTTCCAGCAGGGCTTTGCGCCGAGGGCTTCGCGAGGCCAACCAAATTGTTTCGGGCAGGCCGCATTGGGATGGGTGCACGGGGGTGTTGGGCATGGGGATTACTCGCGGTGGTAGGGGTGGCCCACAACAATCGACCAGGCGCGGTACAAGGCTTCCACAGCCAACACGCGAGCCAGGGCATGGGGCAGGGTGAGGTCAGACAGCCGCCACATGCCCTGGCACTGCGCCTTAAACTGCGGGTCTAGCCCATCGGCGCTGCCTATCACCAGGTACAGGCTTTCGCTGGCGTCATGCCATTTTAAAAGCTGTTCAGCCAAGGCTTTGCTGCTCAAGCGTTCGCCGCGTTCGTCAAGCGCCAACACGCGGGCACCCGCGGGAATGGCGGCACGAATGCGTTCAGCTTCTTTGGCCAACACCAACTCAACCGGCTTGCCGCCGCTGCGGTCCTCCGGTTTAAGCTCTTTGATCGTCAGTTTCCAGTCGGCCGGGAAGCGCTTTTGAAACTGCTCCACCGCCTGCTGGGCCCACGGTTCTATTTTGTGGGACAGGGCAATGATATGCAGTTTCAAGAGTACTGGTTGCTCAAGGCGTCTTGCCCGTGAGGGAAGAAGTCGATGCCTGGCTGGGGCTTGCTCAGGCTGTGGGGGTTGAGCTTCACGCGCACAGGTTTGCCGCCCCAAATTTCTTCAAGGTTGTAGTACTGGCGAATGGCCGGTTGCATGATGTGCACCACGATGTCGCCAAGATCCACCAGCACCCATTCGCCGGTGTCCTCGCCTTCGACGCTTAGCACCTCAAAGCCGTTTTCTTTGGCTTTTTCGCGCACGTTGTTGGCCAGTGCGCGGGTTTGGCGGTTGTTGGTGGCCGAGGCCATCACGACGCGATCAAACACACCAGTGAGTTTGGTTGTGTCGAACACGGCCACGTCTTGGGCCTTGATGTCTTCTAGCGCGTCAATCACAACGCGCTGCAGTTTGCGCAAATCCATGAAATGTCTGGGAAAAGGTAATGGCCTGAATTCTAACAACTTTCAGGGCTGAGGGCGACCATAGATTGGGTTGCGCATCAGGTATTCGTAGACCGGGCCCGGCAGGCTGGCTTCAATGCGATAGCGTGCGGTTTCGGCCACCTCTGGGTTGCCCGATTGCATCAACTCGAATTGACGGCGTATGTGGGTTGAGCTGACGTTCACGGCGGGCATGGGAATGCGAAACAGGCGGTTGTGGACCAGGTGGCTTTTGAGCGCATCCGGCACCTTGAACTCGCCATGCTGCAGGCGATCTACAACGCCTATGCGAGCATAGTCAAACAGGCTGCGCCAATGCTTCCAACTGGTGAGGTTGTCCAGTTGGTCGGTACCAATCACAAAAGAAAATGCGTGGTCGGGAAACTGGTCGCACAGGTGTTCTAGCGTGTCGACGGTGTAGGTGGGCCCGCTGTGTAGCAGTTCGTGAGCTTCAAGGCGCCATGAGTGCACGCCTTCAATGGCGAGTTCTACCATGCGGCGGCGGCTTTCAGCCGGGGCCAGTTCATCGTCGGGCTTTTGCCAGGGCTGCCCCGCAGGTAAAAACCACACCTCATCGGCCATGCACTGGGCCTGGGCCGAGCGAGCCATTTGCAAATGGCCCAGGTGCACGGGGTTGAACGTGCCGCCGATGATGCAGATTTGGCGAGAGGTGCTCACACCCAGTCCCGTTCAACCAAAAAATCAGTGTAAAGCCTCGCCTCTGCGCTGCCCGCCTCGGGTTTCCAGTCGTAGCGCCACTTCACTTGCGGTGGCATGCTCATCAAGATGGATTCTGTGCGCCCACCGCTTTGCAGGCCAAACAGCGTGCCGCGGTCAAATACAAGGTTGAACTCCACGTAGCGGCCACGGCGGTAGGCCTGAAAGTCTCGCTCGCGCTCGCCATAGGGGGTATTCATGCGGCGCTCGACAATCGGCAGGTAGCCTTTCAAGAAGGCATCGCCCACGTTGCGGGTGAGGGCAAAGCTTTGTTCAAAACCCAGCTCTGAGAAATCATCGAAAAACACGCCGCCCACGCCTCGCGGCTCTTTGCGGTGCTTGAGATAAAAGTACTCATCACACCATTTTTTAAATGCGGGGTGGTAATGCTCCCCAAAGGGCGCCAGCGCATTTTTGCAGCTTTGGTGGAAGTGGCGCGCATCTTCTTCAAAGCCGTAGTAGGGGGTTAAATCCATACCGCCGCCAAACCACCACACAGACTCGCCTTGCACCGTGGTGGCTGCAAACAGGCGAACATTCATGTGCACGGTGGGCACATAGGGGTTGCGGGGGTGAAACACCAATGACACGCCCATGGCCTCAAAGCTGGCGCCAGCCAAACCTTGGCGGCTGGCGGTGGCCGAACCAGGCAATTTGTCGCCCATCACATGGCTGAAATTGACCCCGCCACGCTCAAGCAAGGTGCCTTCTTCAACCACGCGGCTGCAGCCGCCCCCGCCCTCGGCCCGCTCCCAGGCATCGCTTAAAAAAGCCTTGCCTTCAAATTGGCCTATGCCTTCGATGATGTTGGCCTGCAAACCCTGCAGGTAATTTTTGACATCTTGAAGTTGCTGCGGGGTCATGGTGCAAGCAATCCCTGTGTGTTTATTTGCGGTTAATGGCTCGATGGCCAATGTCGGTGCGGTATTGCATGCCGTCAAAACTCACGGTGTTCACCAATTCGTAGGCTTTGGCCTGCGCCTGCCGAACAGTGTCACCCAAGGCGGTGGCACACAGCACACGGCCGCCCGAGGTTATGGCTCTGCCTTCCTTTTCGACTGTGCCAGCATGAAACACGACCGCTTCGTCGCTGGGCTGGGCACGCAAGGTGATTTGGTCGCCGGTGCGTGGGGTTTGCGGGTAGTTTTGTGCAGCAATGACCACGCCCAGCGCGGTGCGGCGGTCCCACTCGGCTTCCACCTTGTCCAGGGTGCCGTCGATGGCGTGGTCAAGCAAATTCACGAAGTCGCTCTTTAGGCGCATCATGATGGGCTGTGTTTCGGGGTCGCCCATGCGGCAATTGAATTCGAGCACCTTGATGTCGCCCTTGGTGTCAATCATCAACCCGGCGTACAAAAAGCCGGTGTACACCAAGCCGTCTTTTTTCATGCCAGCAATGGTGGGGTTGATCACCTCGCGCATGACGCGGGCGTGCATGGTGGGGGTGATCACCGGGGCGGGGCTGTAGGCCCCCATGCCACCCGTGTTCGGGCCTTGGTCACCATCGAGCAGCCGCTTGTGGTCTTGACTGCTGGCCATGGCCAAGGCATTGGTGCCATCCACCATCACGATGAAACTGGCTTCTTCGCCTTCCAAAAACTCTTCAATGACCACGCGGGAGCCCGCGCTGCCCATGCTGTTGCCCAGCAGCATGTCGTCAATGGCTTGGTGTGCCTCTTGCAGGGTCATGGCCACCACCACCCCTTTGCCAGCGGCCAAGCCATCGGCCTTGATCACAATGGGTGCACCTTTGGCGTCCACATAGGCGTGCGCCTTGGTGGCATCGGTGAAGGTTTCGTATTCGGCGGTGGGAATGTTGTGGCGCTTCATGAACGCCTTGGCGTAGTCTTTGGAGCTTTCAAGTTGGGCGGCCAATTTGGCCGGGCCAAAAATACGCAGCCCACGCTGGCGGAACAAATCCACCACCCCGGCAGCCAGGGGAGCCTCTGGGCCAACCACGGTCAGGTGCACGCTTTGTTCTTGCGCAAAGTCGGCCAGTTTGGCCAGATCGCTGATGGGCACGTTTTCCATTTTGGGTTCCAGGGCGGTGCCGCCATTGCCGGGGGCCACAAACACCTTGTTTACACCCGGCGTTTGGGCAATACGCCAAGCCATGGCGTGCTCACGGCCGCCGGAGCCAATCACCAAAATTTTCATGGGGTTGTTGTCCTTATTCGTTGATGACCACGTTGGTGTACACCTGCTGCACGTCGTCTAGGTCTTCCAGCATGTCCAGCAGCTTTTGCATGCGTGCGCCGTCCTCGCCTTCCAATTCGGTCTCGGTGGCGGGTTTCATGGTGATTTCTGCGTTTTCTGCATTCAGCCCAGCGGCTTCAAATGCGGTCTTCACGGCATGGTATTCCGGCACCGGGCAGGTGACTTCAATCATGCCGTCTTCATGGGTGATCACATCGTCTGCGCCGTTTTCAAGGGCGACTTCCATGATGTGGTCTTCGCTGCTTCCCGGGGCAAACATGAATTGCCCGCAGTGTTTGAACATAAAAGCCACCGACCCATCGGTGCCCAAATTGCCGCCGTGCTTGGTTAAGGCGTGACGCACTTCGGCCACGGTGCGCACGCGGTTGTCTGTCATGCAGTCGATGATCACGGCCGCACCGGCCACGCCGTAGCCCTCGTAGCGAATTTCCTCGTAGTTCACGCCTTCAGCCTCACCCGTGGCTTTGGCGATGGCGCGGTTTACGTTGTCTTTGGGCATGTTGGCCGCAGCGGCTTTGTCCAGGGCCAAACGCAAACGGGGGTTGGCATCGGGGTCGCCGCCGCCTTGGCGGGCAGCCACGCTGACCTCACGAATAATCTTGGTCCAGATTTTTCCGCGCTTTTCATCCTGCCGATTTTTGCGGTGCTGGATGTTGGCCCACTTGCTATGTCCTGCCATGGTTAACTTTCTTTAAATGAATCAAAGAGGTGCAATTTTACCACTGCACCAGCACAAACGCTGTTGAGCGCTCGGGTTTCCATGGCCATAATCAAGCGGCGTATTCGGTTTTATTGACGTAATTTTTTCAATTCGGGAGATACCGTGAGTTTGATTAAAGATTTCAAAGCTTTTGCCATGAAAGGCAATGTGATCGACCTGGCCGTGGCCGTGATTATTGGCGGGGCCTTTAGCGGCATTGTCAAAAGCCTGGTGGACGATGTGATCATGCCCATTGTGGGCCGTATTTTTGGGAAGCTGGATTTTTCCAATTTGTATTTGCCCCTGGCCCAAGTGCCTGAGGGGGTTGCACCCACGCTGAGCGCAGTTCGTGAGGCCGGCATCCCTGTATTGGCGTACGGCAGTTTTGTGTCGGTGCTGATTAACTTCATTATTTTGGCTTTTATTATTTTCATGATGGTGCGCCAGGTGAACAACCTGACCAAGGCCTTGGCCAAAGAAGAGGCCGCTGCGCCGGCTGCCCCTGCGCCCACGCCAGAAGACATCGTGTTGCTGCGCGAAATTCGTGATGCACTGCAAAAGAAAGCCTGAGTTTAGACTGGCAACTCCAGCCTGTACGGGTTAAACTAACAAGCTGAATCTGGAGAGAAACCGGCGCAAACCTGTGCCGGTTCGCCGAAGGCGCAATCCCCATGAACGCTCAGGCCACCGTACAGGTTCAAGAATACAAATCTGGAGAGCGCTGAGCGCGGCCACCTGCCGCGTGTGTTCAGCCGCCGAAGAGGCAAGCAGCCCACCACAGCTGTGAATCTTTCAGGCAAAAGGACAGAGAGGGGCTCGCTGGCACCACCGGGTGCCAAGGCCCTCACCTCTGTTTGGAGTATTTGTCATGAAAGCAATCGTTCTGGGTGCCGGTGTGGTTGGCACCACCTCCGCATGGTTTTTGAAAAAAGAAGGCTATGACGTCACCGTGGTGGACCGTCAGCCGGCCGCCGGCATGGAAACTTCCTTTGCCAACGGTGGGCAAATTTCGGTTTCTCACGCCGAGCCCTGGGCCAATCCTGGCGCCCCCAAAAAGGTGCTGAAGTGGCTCATGAAAGAAGACGCTCCCCTGTTGTTCCGCTTGCGCGCAGATGCCCGCCAATGGCGCTGGGGCATGCAGTTTTTGCGTGAATGCACACCCGAGCGCACCCGTCACAACATCATTCAAATGGTGAACCTGGGTACTTTCAGCCGTAGCACCTTGCAAGAGCTTCGCGCCGAAACTGGCATCGAATACAACTGCCTCACCAAGGGCATTCTGCACTTCTACACCAACCCACAAGAATTCGAGGATGCGCTAGAGCCCGCGCAGATCATGCGTGAGTTTGGTTGCGATCGCAAAGTGATTGACGCCAACGAAGCCGTGCGTCTTGAGCCTGCATTGGCCAGCATCAAAGACAAAATTGCGGGAGCTACTTACACCGATGCCGACGAAAGCGGCGATGCACATCGTTTTACCCAAAACCTGGCTCAGTTGGCGGCAGACCGGGGTGTTGAGTTTAAGTACAACACCACCATTCTTGGCTTGGACATGGAAGGTGGCCAAATCAGTGGTGTGCGCGTGCGTGGCACCGATGGGCAAGTGCAGGTGCTCAAAGCCGACAAATACGTGTTGTGCATGGGCAGCTACAGCCCCATGCTGGTCAAAGACCTGGGCGTGGACCTGTTGATTTACCCAGCCAAGGGCTACTCGGCCACCCTGCAAATCACAGACCCCAGCAAGGCACCCTCGGTCAGCCTGACCGACGACGAGTACAAGCTGGTGTTTAGCCGTTTGGGCGATCGCTTGCGCATTGCGGGCACCGCCGAATTGAACGGCTACAGCACCAATCTTAACGAAGTGCGTTGCAAAGCGATTACCCGTCGCGTGATGGAGTTGTTCCCGGGCATGGCCGACCCAGAGCAAGCCGTGTACTGGACTGGCTTGCGCCCAGCCACGCCGTCGAACGTGCCCTACATTGGTTTGTCGAAAATCCCCAATCTCTACTTGAACACTGGCCAGGGCACCTTGGGTTGGACCCACTCGTGTGGCTCCGCCCGTTCTGTTGCGGCCATCATGGCGGGCAAACAGCCCGAGGTTGAATTTGCCTTCACCGGAATTTCTTCCAAGAAGGGCGAGCCTTTGGCCGTTGCCTAAGCCCCGTTTTTGCTAACATCAGCGCATTCGTCACCCAGAAGTGCCTAAAAGGATGCGCTGATGTCCAGCAAGCCAAGCCACACCCCCGGGGCAGAACCTGCCCCCGCCACCAATTTCCTGAAAAACATCATCGAGCAGGACCTGCAAAAGCCGGAATACCAAAACCGGCCTTGGGCTGGCCGGCCCGGTGGTGCCGATGTGCATGCCGGTGCGCCAGCAGACCCAGCGCCCATTCGCTTGCGCTTTCCCCCAGAACCCAATGGTTACCTGCATGTGGGTCATGCCAAGGCCATTTGCATCAACTTTGGCCTGGCCAAAGAGTATGGCGGCGCTTGCCACATGCGCTTTGATGACACCAACCCCGAAAAAGAAAGCGAAGAATTTGCTGACTCTATTCTGGATGCCGTGCGTTGGATGGGCTTTGGCTGGGAGCAGGGGGGCGAGTACAACCTGTACCATGCCAGCGATTATTTTGAGTTCATGTACCAGGCGGCTGAATTCCTGATTCAGGCCGGTTTGGCCTATGTGGACGAGCAAAGCGCCGAAGACATGCGCGCCAATCGGGGCACACTCACCCAGCCTGGTGTCGACTCACCATTTCGCAATCGCCCCGCCCAAGAAAGCCTGGCTCGCTTTCGCGCCATGCGGGCGGGTGAACTGGCCGATGGTGCCGCTGTGTTGCGCGCCAAAATTGACATGGCCAGCCCCAACATGAACATGCGCGACCCCGCCATTTACCGAATCAAACGGGCCAGCCACCACCGCACGGGCGATGAATGGTGCATTTACCCCATGTACACCTTTGCGCACCCCATTGAAGATGCCTTGGAGCGAATCACCCACTCCTTTTGCACCCTGGAGTTTGAAGACCAACGCCCCTTCTACGATTGGTTGCTTGCCAATTTGGCCCGCGAGCACACCCTGGCAGATGGCGGCAAGCTTTCGCCACTGTTGGCTCAGCCTCTGCCCAAGCAAATTGAGTTTTCAAGGCTCAACCTCACCTACGTGGTCACCAGCAAACGCAAGTTGCAGCAACTGGTCACCGACGGGCGGGTGAGCGGCTGGGATGATCCCCGCATGCCCACCATCGTCGGGCTGCGTCGCCGCGGTTATACCCCTGAGGCCCTGCAATTGTTTTGTGCCCGCATTGGCGTGTCCAAGGCCGACTCCTGGATTGACTACGCAGTGTTGGAAGGCGCGTTGCGCGACACCCTCGACCCCGTGGCGCATCGCGCGGTGGCGGTGCTCGACCCCATCCCGCTCATTTTGGACAATGTGGACGACGACTGGGCCGATCTGTGTACGGCTCCCGTGCACCCGCACCACCCGGAGTGGGGCGTGCGTCAGTTTACGATTGGCAAACGCCTGTGGATTGAGGCCGAAGATTTTCAGGAAAACCCCGAGAAAAAATTTTTCCGCCTGTACCCTGGCAACCGCGTACGCTTGCGTTACGGCTATGTGATTGAATGCACTGGCTGCGACAAAGACGAAAACGGCAAGGTGACGGCCGTGCACGCGCAGGTGTTTTTGGACAGCAAATCGGGCACCCCCGGGGCAGACAATTACAAGGTCAAGGGCAACATTCACTGGGTGGACGCCGAAGACGCACTGCCTGCCACCGTGCGCCTATACGATCGCTTGTTTACTGAAGAACATCCTGATGCGGGCGGCAAAAACTTCCTGGACAGCCTCAACCCCAATTCGCTTACCGAGGTAAAAGCCTATTTGGAAGCAGGCCTGCGCGACGCCTGGGTGGGTACTGTGTACCAGTTTGAGCGCCATGGCTACTTTGTGGCCGACATGAAAGACCACACCAACGATGCCCCGGTGTTTAACCGCACGGCCACCCTGAAAGATGGCTGGGTGAAATAGAGCAGGGTCATTCCCAAGAAATCCGGCAATGTTTTGCCGGGTTTCATCGGGTACACTAGGGCTCACTTGTGTATTCCCGAGCAGCATGGCAGGCAACCCCAACTACAACATTCGCGGCGCATTACTGACCATCCTCAATGGCATGGCGCCCGATTCCAAACACGATGCAGACATCGCACACCTTTGTCACCTCATGGAGTGGTTTAGGGAGGCGGGTGCGGATTCTGATTTCGAGATTGATCGGCGTTTTAACATGATCGCCGAGGCCTTGGAGCGCTCCAACGACCTTCGTTTGAACGTCAAGGGCTACCTCGAACAGTTTTTAAAAGAATCGCGTTATCGCTACACCTTCGCCGAACTGGGCATCTTGGGCAACGAAACCTTTGGCCAGGCCATGAAGAACCGCATCTTCCAGCGGCTGTTGCCAGCCACGGTGGAGGACAAAACGGTTCGGGAATCCCTCAGCCTCATGTTCACCAAGCCCAACGACCACGAGTGGCTGGAAAAAATCAGCGTGGGCAGCTGGGAGCGGCTGTTCCGGGTGCTGGAGTGGCTGGACCCAGCCATGCCCTTGTGGATACGCATTCAGCACGAAATGCTGGAAGCCATGGAAATGTTGGCGGTTCGTATTGCGGCCACCGGCATCGATTCCGAGGTGGTGCGATGCCTGGGCATATCAGACAGGCACACCTCGCCCTTTGTGGAGCAGTTGCTTGAGTTGCGCAGCCTGATTGCGCAGGCGCACGAAAAGTTGGGCAATCAAGCGTCGCTCGAGGATTTGGGTGACCATTTGGATGTGCTGCTTGACCAGTGCACCAAGCAAATCAAGAAGGCCTACGCGCAAGCGCGCGTGCAGGGCATTTCGGTGACCCTGAGTATGCAATTGATCCGCTTGGAGCAATCCATCGCCCGCATGCGCCGCCTGTTGCAACTGATTGGCGCATTGCCTTCCGAAAGCCGGGTGGCCAGCTGTGTTCAGTTTTTGTGTCTACTTACCCGAGAGGAAAACCGCAAGCACTCCATTGGCGACCTGTGGACCAGCATGACCGACAAGCTGGCCCTGCGCATCACCGAGCACGCCAGCCAAACCGGTGAAAAATACGCCACCGAAAGCCGGGCCGAATACTGGAAAATTGGCCGCGCCGCCATGGGTGCGGGTGTGGTGATTGCGTTTTTGTCTTTGTTCAAGGCCATCATTTCGGGCTGGCATTTGCCGCCTTTTTGGGAGGCGGTGTTTTTTAGCCTCAACTACGGCATTGGCTTTGTGATTATTCACATTCTGGGCTTCACCATCGCCACCAAGCAGCCTGCCATGACTGCAGCGCGAATTGCCGCAGCCATCGACGGGGCCAATGGCAAACTGAGTTCGGCAGACCGGGTGGTGGAATTGGTCACCCAGGTTGCCCGCACCCAGTTCATCGCCATTTGGGGCAATGTGATCCCTGCGTTTTTAACGGCATTGCTGGTGGCCGCCGGGCTTACTTTGCTGTTTGGGGCCTCACCGGTGAGTGTCGACAAAAGCAATGTCATGCTGTTGGAATTAAATCCGTTTTTGTCGGGGGCTTTGGCCCATGCAGCGATTGCCGGCATATTCCTGTTTTTGGCTGGGGTGATTTCGGGGTATTACGACAACTTGTCCATTTACCACCGCATTCCAGACCGCTTGCGCAAAGTGGCTTGGCTACGCAAACGCCTGGGGGTGGTGCGTCAGGAAAAACTTGCCGATTATCTGGGCAAAAACACGGGTGCTTTGGCCGGCAACTTCTTTTTTGGTTGCATGCTGGGTTCGGCGGGCTTTGTGGGGCTAATTTTGGGTTTGCCCATTGACATTCGCCACATCACATTCTCTGCGGCCAACTTTGCTTACGCCATTCAGGCGCAAGAGTTTGCTTTGAGCGCCGCTGCGCTGCTGCTGGCAGGCGGGTGTGTGTTGGCCATAGGCATGGTGAACTTGGGGGTCAGTTTTGCGCTGGCTTTTTACACCGCTTTGCGAGCACGTGGCGTGCGTGGTCTGGAGGGCTTTAAGCTCACCGCCCGCGTGGGTCGCCGATTCATCAACAGCCCTGCCGAGTTTTTTTACCCGCCACGGGTGGTGGGCACTGAAGGGGTTGATGGAACGCCAGCGCCACAAGCCAATGCGCAACAGGAGCAGCCTCAGGCACAAGCAGCAGACAAGGCTGCCAACGCCCGCAGCAGCGCTTAAGCTGCGTCTTCGGGACGGTTAAAGCCTTTTTTCCACTGCACATCCCGCACGCCGTGTTTGTGGTGTATCCAGCGAGCGGCCACAAACAAAAAGTCTGACAAGCGGTTTAGGTACAGCAGCAGGTCATCGGGTATGGGTGACTCTTCCCGCAGGTCGACCAGAACGCGTTCGGCCCGGCGACACACCGTGCGCGCAATGTGCGCATAGGCACTGGCGCGCATGCCCCCGGGCAGAATGAATTCATCCAGCCTGGGCAGCGGCTTGTTGAACTCTGCAATTAGCTGGTCCAGCCGGGCCACTGCTTGCGGTGGAAACACGTCAAAACCCGGCATGCACAGGGCTGCACCCAGGTCGAACAGGTCGTGTTGTATGCGCGTTAGCTCGGTGGCCAATGGCTCTGGCAAGGGCTCAGTGAGTAGCAGGCCCAAGTGCGAATTCAGTTCATCAACGTCGCCCATGGCGTGAACCCGCAGGTTATTTTTGGCCAATCGGCTGCCGTCGGCCAGGCCGGTGGTGCCATCGTCGCCAGTGCGGGTGGTGATGCTGGATAGTCGTTTGCCCATGGGTGTATGCCGTGATCTGAAAAAGTGCGAAATTCTTGGTGGCATGTGTGCAACCCGTATTGAGTGGTCGCCAGCACAGGCCTATACTTTGGAGTTTAACGCAGGGGTCCTGGCAAATCGGTTTGCCGGGTGAGAAAAACCCTCACACCTGTGCAGATAATGCTGTTTGCAGGAAGCGTTTCTTCAAGGCGCAGTCTCCGTGTGGGTCGGGCCGGGTTGAATCCTTCGCAGCAGCATTGGTTTAAACCCCGGCAGCAACAACGCCATCAGGAGTATTCATGAGCGCCAATCCCGATTTTCTAGCCGCCACCGCCCGTGTCGACGAGGCCGCTGTTCAACCCTTGCCCAATTCCCGCAAAGTGTATGTGCAAGGTTCGCGGCCCGACATTCAGGTGCCCATGCGCGAAATTTCGCAAGCCGATACCCCCACCGCGTTTGGCGGCGAGAAAAACCCGCCTATTTACGTGTACGACTGCTCTGGCCCCTACACCGACCCCAACGCAAAAATCGATATTCGCTCGGGCCTGGCCCCGGTGCGCGCCCCCTGGATTGAGGAGCGCGGCGACACCGAGGTGTTGTCTGGTCCCAGCTCTGAATATGGCATCGAGCGCTTAAACGACCCCAAGCTGGCCGAACTGCGGTTTAATCTGACCCGCAAACCGCGCCGTGCCATGGCTGGCAAGAATGTGACGCAAATGCACTATGCGCGCCAGGGCATCATCACCCCTGAGATGGAATACATTGCGATTCGAGAAAACCTGCGCCGCCAGGAGTACATCGAAAGCCTGAAGGCCCAAGGCGGCAAAACCGGCGAAAAAATGGCCCAGCTGTTGATGCAGCAGCACCCAGGCCAGTCGTTTGGTGCGGCCATTCCAGAGCAAATCACGGCCGAGTTTGTGCGCGAAGAAGTGGCGCGTGGAAGGGCCATCATACCGGCCAACATCAACCACCCTGAGCTGGAACCCATGATCATTGGCCGCAACTTCCTGGTGAAGGTCAATGCCAACATTGGCAATTCGGCGGTCACTTCTTCCATCGGTGAAGAAGTTGAAAAAATGACCTGGGCCATTCGCTGGGGTGGCGATACGGTGATGGATTTGTCCACCGGCAAACACATCCACGAAACCCGCGAGTGGATTTTGCGCAACAGCCCCGTGCCCATTGGCACGGTGCCCATTTACCAAGCCCTTGAAAAGGTCAACGGCAAAGCAGAAGACCTCACTTGGGAAATTTTCCGCGACACGCTCATTGAACAGGCCGAGCAGGGCGTGGATTATTTCACCATCCACGCGGGCGTTCGCTTGCAGTATGTTCCCCTCACGGCCAACCGCATGACCGGCATTGTGAGCCGTGGCGGATCCATCATGGCCAAGTGGTGTCTGGCGCACCACAAAGAAAGCTTCCTGTACACGCACTTTGAAGACATTTGCGAGATCATGAAGGCCTACGATGTGAGCTTTTCACTGGGCGATGGCCTGCGCCCCGGTTCCATTTACGATGCCAACGATGAAGCCCAACTGGGCGAGTTGCGCACCCTGGGCGAACTCACCCAGATTGCCTGGAAGCACGATGTGCAGGTGATGATCGAAGGCCCGGGCCACGTGCCCATGCAGCTCATCAAAGAGAACATGGACATTCAGTTGAAAGAATGCCACGAAGCCCCGTTTTACACTTTGGGCCCGTTGACCACCGACATCGCCCCGGGCTACGACCACATCACCAGCGGCATCGGTGCGGCGCAAATTGGCTGGTATGGCTGCGCCATGCTGTGCTATGTCACCCCCAAAGAGCACTTGGGCCTGCCCAACAAGAAGGATGTGAAAGACGGCATCATCACCTACAAAATTGCCGCCCATGCGGCCGACCTGGCCAAGGGGCACCCAGGCGCCCAGGTTCGCGACAATGCTCTGAGCAAGGCGCGTTTTGAATTCCGCTGGGAAGACCAGTTCAACCTTGGCCTGGACCCAGACACCGCGCGTGAATTCCACGACGAAACCCTGCCCAAGCAGAGCATGAAAGTGGCGCATTTCTGCTCCATGTGTGGCCCGCATTTCTGCTCCATGAAAATCACGCAAGATGTGCGCGAATACGCTGAAAAACTCGGCATGAACGAGCAAGATGCGCTTAAAAAGGGCATGGAAGAGAAGTCCATCGAGTTTGTAAAATCGGGCGCCCAGGTCTACCACAAGCTGTAAAAGCATCGGTTTGCCCAGCCTTGGCGTGCTCAGGCCCCATTTGGGTGCGCCCACAAGGGCAAGCTGCTGTTTTTTTTGAAAAATTGACACCGCTTCAAATGCTTTGTAGCATTGGGCGGTGTTTTTTTTTAATAGGAGTGCTCGGGCCTTTCCCGACCCTTTATGGACAGTTCCAGTTGTCGAAGTTGCTCCAACTTCTACCCCTCGCCCAGCGCGAATCCCCACACATCTTCCGGTTTTTCTCTCATTTCGCTCAAGGTTCCCGCCACACGCGCCGATGCAGGCCGATTTGTTGCGCTTGAATCCATTTCTAGTGGAGCTGCAACATGGAAGTGCTAATTTTGATTGGTCTGATTGTGACCAATGGCTTGTTTGCCATGTCCGAAATCGCTTTGGTCACTGCCCGCAAAGCCCGCTTGACCAAATTGGCCGCTGAAGGCGACTCCGCAGCCGCCGTGGCCTTAAAGCTCGGTGAAGACCCCACCAAATTCTTGTCCACCATCCAGATTGGCATCACCTCCATCGGTGTGCTCAGCGGTATTGTGGGTGAGGCCGTGCTGGCCAAGCCCCTGGCCTTGTGGATGATCAGTGTGGGTCTGGAGGAAGGCACAGCCAATGTGGCGTCCACAGCCCTGGTGGTGGTGGGCGTGACTTACTTCTCGATTGTGGTGGGTGAACTGGTGCCCAAACGCTTGGGGCAAATCAGCCCCGAGGCCATTGCACGCCTGGTGTCGCGTCCCATGCAGGTGCTGGCCATTGCCACGCGCCCCTTTGTGCTGCTGCTGTCGGTGTCCACCCGCGGTTTGTTGCGCGTGATGGGCGTGAAAGAAAACAACGACAGTGGCGTGACCGAGGAGGACATTCACGCCATGCTGGACGAAGGCTCGGTGTCTGGGGTGATTGAAAGCAGCGAACACGCCATGTTGCGCAATGTGTTCCGCTTGGACGATCGCCAACTGGGCTCGCTCATGATTCCGCGTTCAGACGTGCTGTACCTCGATATTCGCCTGCCCCAGGAAGAGAACCTGAAGCGAGTGATCGAATCGGAATATTCGCGATTCCCTGTGGTTGATGGCAGCTTGGACAAACTGCTGGGCGTTATTCATGCCAAGCAGGCCCTGGCCTATGCTGCACAGGGCAAAATGCCCGACTTTTCCAACAACCTTCAGCCTTGCGTGTTTGTGCCAGAAACCCTCACTGGCATGGAATTGCTCGATCAATTCCGTGCCAACAGCATGGACATGGCCTTTGTGATCGACGAATACGGCGAACTGGAAGGGCTGGTGACCCTGCACGATTTGATGGAAGCCCTCACTGGCGAATTCAAACCCCGCAACGTGGAAGACTCTTGGGCTGTTCAGCGAGACGATGGCTCGTGGTTGCTCGATGGGGCCATTGCCATTCTTGAATTGAAAGACACCCTCAACATCAAGACCGTGCCGGAAGAAGAAAAGGGCCGGTACCACACCCTCAGTGGCATGGTGATGTTGTTAACAGGCCGCCTGCCTGCCACCGGCGACAGCGTGGATTGGGAGGGTTGGCGTTTTGAAGTGGTGGACATGGATCACAAACGAATCGACAAGGTGCTGGCCAGCCGGTTACCTGAGCCCATTGAGGGAGAGGTGATTGGTGATGATGGCTAATTCGTTCAAGTCCCGTGCTTAAAATAAAAACGGTCTCAAAAAGAGGCCGTTTTTTATCGTAGCATGGGCCGGGTGCCCCAAAGCAGTTTTTCTTGCATTTGCCGATTGTTGCTGGCTGCCTCCGGGCTTGTGCTGTTGGCAGGGGCTTGCGGATTGGCGGTGCCAAACAGACCTTTGAGTGGGCCCACTTCGCTTTGGCTGGCAGCCACAGCGTCCGCTTGCTCTTGTTGTGTGATGATTTCGCCAGTGTAGGGGTCAATCAAGATGTCGTTCCCACCAGATGAGCCATTGTTGGTGGGCGGTGGAGTAAGCACCACAGGGTTGCTGGTGGTTGTCCTAGAGGTTGGAGTGGACTGCGCGGCGTTGGCCGAATTGCTGTTGACGGTGCGAGCAGCTTTGCTTACATGGGTGGCCTGTGCTTCGGCTTGCCCCGGGGTAAGAGCCAGTTGAGCACAGCGTTGTGCTGGCAGCTGGTTCATTTCGGTCACCATGTTGAACACGGCCTGTTCAATGACCATGCGCACGGCTTTTTGGATGGGCTCTTGCGTGCGCTCAGCCGAAGCAACGTCCACCAGGCCATCGCTAAACAGGCGGAAGTACCCCCCGTTTAATTCGGTTCCGATGATCTGTTTTTGCAGGCTCTGCACATTCACCACTTCGAGGGTTTTGGTGTTGACCACGCGCAGGTCTACGGCGACATTCATCACAAAATAGCGCGCTGCCGCACCAATGAAGCGGATGGAAGATTCAACGCTGCCACTTCGGATGTTGTAGTTCACCTCGGTGATTCCACCCACGATGTGAAAGTCTGACCCGGGCAGTGAGCCCGAGAAAATGCGGCGATGCGCATTGCTGCCTGGTTCGTCAGTGATCAGCTTGTTGTCTGAGTATTTAAGCTCCATGTCTGCAATGGAGGGGTCGAAACGCTCCACCATGGGCACGCCCGCCTTGGCCAGTGCTGAAATCACCATGAGCGCTGCACCTTGGGTGATGCGTTTGCCGTTGGTGAGGTCTTCTTTGCCAGTAAAGTCGCTGACCCTGCCCACCGCAAAGCGTTTGGCCCCACCCGGTGACTGCCCAAGCATGGGCCGAACACATTCCAGCGAACGGCTGTAGCGGGTTTTGTTTTCGACCACGCTTGCGCCATCAAAGGCAGTCACGTAATCGGCTTCGTTGAACGACGGCAAGGTGGTGCAGGCGCTGCTTAAACAGGCCAAGGCGGCCAGCAGGGCTTTTGGGGGAATGGAGGTGGGAAGCATGCGTGGGCCTTTGCGGACTTAAAAACCACCGTCGATGGTGGCGCGTTGTGAGCCGTTGTTGATCTGCGTGGCGTTGATCACCACAGTGTTGTTGTTGCCCTCGGTTTGGACGTTGATGAGGTTACCGATGGCCGTGGCTGCAAAGCCCCAACCGGGCGATTCAACTGAGGTGCGGTTGAAACGAGAGTCGCGGGTGACGCCGGCGGGTGAGTCGATGTCAGTGACGTTGCGCATACCGAAGGGGGTTTCGAAGGAGCTCACATTGCCCTCAAAGGTTTGGGCCAGGCTGGTGATGTGAAACAAAAGTGCGAACGGCAAAACGAGCAGATGCCTCATGGGGGGTCCTCAAGTAAAGAATGTTGCGCAGCAGGTGCTTGCCTGGCGCTTTGTTGCTCAAGCCTTGGGTTTAAGCAAGGCTTGAGAAGGTTCCTTATGGACGGCGCACGCCCACGGAAATGTTGTTGCCAATGGCGCTTGCATTGGCTGTGAGCTTGGTGGGGTCCCAGCGGTATTCCACCAGGGCGTTTACATTGCCCACGTTGCACTGGGCCAGAGACAGCTCTGCCAGGCTTGTGTTTTCAAGAGACAGGTTGATGTTGTTGCCCACGGCGATGGATTCCAGGGCCACGGCACCAGTCACTGACTTGGAATGCAACTGCAGATCAACCGAAGCCAGCTTGTCGCCCATATTGCTTTGGGAAATGTGACGAACCGGGGCTTTGGCCATGTTGCTGAGGTCGATGCTGACGTTGTTGCCAATGGCTGTGGCGTTGGCTGAAATGTTGCCTTTGTCGCGCATGATCACGTTATTGAGGTCGACCACCGCTGCGCTTTTGCCAGTGTTGGCTTGCACAATGATGCCGTTGTGGTTGGGGCTGAGGTAGTAGCTGGTGTCAAAGTTGACCTCGACGCCGACTTCGACCTTGCAGTCGGGGCCGGTGCAGGTGGCCGAGGCCACGCCGTGTGCAGACAGCATGGCGAGCAGCAGCGCAGTGGTTTTAAAGGGCTTTGTAAGCATGAAGAGTTCTCCGGAAGTTTGGACCTGGCTCACCAAAATGGGCCATGCATTCAATAAATGCCTAGCTTGTGTGGCGGTTGTTCAATAAAAGTTCTCGAGCGAGCTTGGGTCTGCAATTCAGTGGGGGCTTTGCCCAAAACACAGGCATTTGGGGCGTGGGCGGAGTAAAATGTCGGTTTTGTGACGTGGTGTGTGTATTGTGAACACGGTCGAGATCAAGCCTGTTGAATTTGATTTGCCCAGCCAGGCCAGCCCGGCCAGCAGTTGCAAGCCCTCCCAAGCGTGGGCCAGGGTGCCGCAGCAGCCCGCCCCAGAAGAAAAAGCCCAACTCAAAGCCGAAATCAAAAGCCTGTTGAAAGCCCGGGATGCCGTGCTGGTGGCCCACTATTATGTGGATGCCGAGTTGCAGGATTTGGCCGAAGAAACCGGCGGTTGCGTGTCCGATTCCCTGGAGATGGCTCGTTTTGGGCGCGAAAGCAAACAGGCCAATCTGGTGGTGGCCGGTGTGCGCTTCATGGGCGAGACCAGCAAAATTTTGAACCCAGAAAAGCGTGTGTTCATGCCCGATCTGGATGCCACCTGCTCGCTTGACCTGGGGTGCCCCGCCGCTGAATTTAACGCCTTTTGCGATGCACACCCCGATCGCACCGTGGTGGTGTACGCCAACACCAGCGCTGCGGTGAAGGCCCGAGCCGACTGGATGGTGACCTCCAGCATTGCCTTGGACATTGTGAGCCACCTGCATGCACAGGGCAAAAAGTTGATCTGGGCGCCCGACCGGCACTTGGGCAAATATATTCAGGCACAAACCGGTGCCGACATGCTGCTATGGCAGGGCTCTTGCCTGGTGCACGATGAATTCAAGGCCGAAGAGCTCAAGCTTTTAAAAGCGCAGCACCCCGAAGCCATGGTGTTGGTGCACCCTGAGTCGCCTGCCGATGTGGTGGCCTTGGCCGATGTGGTGGGTTCAACCACGCAACTGATTCGCGCCACCCAAACCCCTGGTGTAAGCACATTTATTGTGGCAACCGACAACGGCATTTTGCACAAAATGCGGCAGTTGGCCCCCGGCAAAACCTTGATTGAGGCTCCAACCGCGGGCAACGCGGCCACTTGCAAAAGCTGCGCTCATTGCCCCTGGATGGCCATGAATGGCCTGCGCAACCTGCGTGATGTATTAAAAACAGGTTTTGACACCGGCTTGGGTGAGGTGCAAGTGGACCCCACCCTGGGTCAACAGGCCTACCGTTGCATCGATCGCATGCTCAGCTTTGCCAAAACCCACGGAATTTCCGGGCCGCGTGGCCAAGGGCGTCTTGAAGCAGCCCACAAAGGGGTGGGGCCCGCATAATGAAAAATGAAATTTTCAGGTCGTTTGGGCCTGCCTTGGAATTGGCCTTGCTGGACAACGTGCAGCGTGCCATCACCGAAGACCTGGGCAACACCGATTGGACCGGCCTTTTGGTGCCAGAAAACAAGCCTTGCGCTGCCCATTTGCTGTGTCGCGATGCCGCGGTGGTGTGTGGGCAGCCTTGGTTTGATGCCGTGTTTGCAGCCCTCTGCCCGTCGGCCACCGTGCATTGGCTGGTCCAGGAAGGCGATTGGGTGCAGCCGGGCACTGTGGTGTGCAAAATAGAATCGCTTGCAAGGCCTTTGCTCACGGCAGAGCGCTCGGCCATGAATTACCTGCAGTTGCTCAGTGCCGTGGCCACTCGCACCCGCCACTTTGTGAAGCTGGTGGAGGGCACCCAGGCCAAAATTCTAGACACCCGAAAAACCTTGCCCGGCATGCGCCTGGCTCAAAAATACGCGGTGCGTGTGGGTGGAGGCCTGAATCAGCGCCTGGCCTTGTATGACGGCATTTTGATCAAAGAAAACCACATTGCAGCCGCGGGAGGCATACCCCAGGTGCTGGCCAATGCCAAGGCTTTGGGCGCAGCCCATGTGCCGGTTCAAATTGAGGTTGAAAACTTGCAGCAACTGGAAGAAGCGCTGGCCGCCGGTGCTGTATCGGTGTTGTTGGATAATTTTGACTTGCCCACCATGCGCGAAGCGGTCAAACGAACCGCAGGCCGCGCGTTGCTGGAAGCCAGCGGGGGGGTGAACGAATCCACCGTGCTGGCCATTGCACAAACCGGGGTCGACCGCATTTCGATTGGTTCGCTCACCAAAGACATTCAAGCGGTGGACTATTCACTGCGTGTGCTTGATTAAGCGCGACGCAGTGCTGCCCGGGCCCGGTCTAGCCCCGTTTTTTGGCCCTTTGCAGCACCGTTGGAAACGCCTTGGGCAGGGTATTGGGGTAGTCGGCACTAAAATGCAGGCCGCGGCTTTCTTTGCGGCTGAGGGCGCTGGTCACAATCAAATCGGCCACGTCCACGAGGTTGCGTAGCTCCAGAAGGTCACGGCTGACGCGGAAGTTGCTGTAGAACTCCAAAATTTCCTCGCGCAACAGTTGAATGCGGTGCTGCGCACGCTCCAATCGCTTGTCGGTTCGCACAATGCCCACATAGTTCCACATGGTTTGGCGCAGCTCAGCCCAGTTGTGCGAGATCACCACTTCTTCATCGGGGTCGGTTACCCGGCTTTCATCCCAGTCGGGCAGGCCCATGGTTTCGCGATGGGGTTTGCTCAAAATGTGCCGCGATGCGGCCTGGCCCAACACCACGCATTCCAGCAGGCTGTTGCTGGCCAGGCGGTTGGCGCCGTGCAGGCCGGTGTAGGCCGTTTCGCCCACCGCATACAAACCCGGAATGTCGGTGCGGGCATGCTGGTCGGTGACCACGCCGCCACAGGTGTAGTGTGCCGCGGGCACCACAGGAATGCCCTGCTTGGTGATGTCGATGCCAAGCTCCAGACAGCGCTTGTAAATGGTGGGGAAGTGCTTCTTGAGCTTGTCGGCGGGTTCGTGGCTGATGTCCAGGTACACGCAGTCCAGGCCGCGTTTTTTCATTTCAAAGTCAATGGCCCGGGCCACCACGTCGCGCGGAGCCAGCTCTGCGCGCTCATCGTGCTCGGGCATGAAGCGGGTGCCATCGGGCAACTTGAGCAGCCCCCCTTCACCACGCACGGCCTCGGTGATCAAAAAACTCTTGGCGTAGGGGTGATACAGGCAGGTGGGGTGGAATTGGATAAATTCCATGTTGGCGATGCGGCAACCTGCGCGCCAAGCCATGGCAATGCCGTCGCCGGTGGCTGTGTCTGGGTTGGTGGTGTAGTTGTACACTTTGCCCGCTCCCCCGCAGGCCAGCACCACGTAGGGGCAGGTGAGGGTCAGCACGCGTTGGCTGTTTTCGTCCAGCACATAGGCCCCCAAAATGCCAGCCTTTTTTTCGTTCAAGCGGTCGCCTGTGATGAGGTCGATCACCATGTGGTGCTCAAACAGGGCGATGTTGGGGTGATTGCGGGCTTTGGCTTCCAGCGTGGTTTGCACTGCATCGCCCGTGGCGTCGGCCACATGCAGAATGCGGCGCCGGCTGTGCCCGCCTTCGCGGGTCAGGTGAAAGCCATGGGGTTCGGTGTTGCTGGGGCCTTCTTCGTCTTCCCGGGAAAAAGGCACACCTTGCTCAACCAGCCAGTCAATGGCACTGGAGGCGTTTTCAAGGATGAACTGCACGGCGTCCCGCTCGCACAGGCCGCCCCCGGCCACCAGGGTGTCTTGCACATGCTCTGCCACGCTGTCGGCCGGGTCGCGCACGGCGGCAATGCCGCCTTGAGCCCATCGGCTGGCTGAGTCGGACACCGAACGTTTGCAGATGATGGCCACTTTCAGTTTGTCTGCCAATTGCAAGGCGGTGGTTAGGCCAGCCAAACCACTGCCGATGATGGCGACGTCGAATTGATTCATTTTCAA
Source organism: Limnobacter sp. (assembly GCF_964228395.1). Lineage (GTDB taxonomy): Bacteria > Pseudomonadota > Gammaproteobacteria > Burkholderiales > Burkholderiaceae_B > Limnobacter. The sequence goes on along the minus strand of NZ_CAXQZX010000041.1, from coordinate 28,744 downwards.
GATGCTGCTTTGGGTATGAATGCTCACAGCAACATCATATCCAAGGCGGTGTGGCCGTGCTTGGCTTAAACCACATTTTGATCGATTGGCACCTTATTTGACGCAGGCTGCAGCAGGGCGGTGTGGTTGCCCACCAGGTGCTTGATGCGGAATTCATCGAAGGGCATGGGGCGTGACAGCCAGTAACCTTGCAGGTAGTCGGCGCCCAGTTGGCGAACCAGTTCGTATTCAGCCTGGGTTTCCACGCCCTCGGTGGTGACCACCAGCCCCATGATGTGGCCCATTTCGATGGTCGATTCCAAAATGATTTGCCCATCGGTGTCGCGGTCTGCACCCTGCACCAGCGAGCGATCAATTTTAAGCTCAGTGACTGGAAAGCGCTTCAGGTAAGCCAGCGAGGAGTAGCCGGTGCCAAAATCGTCAATTGCAATTTGAAAACCCATGTCCGAAAACCGGCCCAACACGTCCAAGGCCTGTTCGGGGTCGCGCATGGCCGCACTCTCGGTGATCTCAAGCATCAAGTGGCGGGAGGCTTCGGGTTGCAGCCGGTGTAAGCGCGCCACGTACTGCACCAGAGAGAGGTCTTCCACATCCAGCGCAGACAGGTTCAGCGACAAGCGAAGGTTTTGATGCACGCACAGGGCTGCAATGTCGTAGGCTTTGCGCAGCACCAAGCGGGTGATTTCTTTGATGAGCCCGGTTTGTTCGGCCAGTTCAATGAAGCCGCCCGGGGCAATCAGCCCTTTGTTGGGGTGATTCCAGCGCAACAGCAACTCAGCCTGGTTGATGCTGTTGTTGCGCAGATTAAGTTTGGGTTGTACGTAAAAGCAAAACTGCTCGTGGGCAATGGCGTCGCGCAGTTGTGCAATCAGTTGCAGACGGTCTGCGGCGCGTTGTTCAAAACGCGGCTCAAATTCCAGCCAGGTTTGGCGGGTTTTTTTGGCCAGCTGCCGGGCAATTTCTGCCCGGCGCAACAGGGCCTCTGCACACTGCCCATGTTCAGGGTAATGGGCAATGCCTGCATGGCCTTGAAGGTCCAGTTTGTGATGGCGAAGGCGAAGTTCGCCCTGCAGCAGGCGCAGCATGGGAAACCGCGCCAGTTTGATGGCCAGCAGTCGCCGGGGTATGACCACGCAGAATACTGAGCCTTCCACCCGGGCCAATACCACGTTGTCCCGGCACACGCGGCGCGCTTTGGTGGCCACCCGAATCAAAATTTGGTCAGCCACCTCGTGGCCCAAGACCTCTTGAATGGCATCCATGTTGTCCACGCTCCAGGTGAGCACAGACAGGGGTTCACGCGCCCGGTGGGTTCGGTCGCTTAAGGCCAGTTGCAGGTACGCCCGGTTGAACAAGTGCGTGAGTTGGTCTTGGTACGCCGTGCGCCGAGCCTGCTGTTCACGCTCTTGTAGGTGTTGGGCGGTTTGGTTGATGGCATGCACCAAGGCGTTCACAGCCGACAATTTGCCAAATTGAAGCCGCACATCGAAGTTGCCTTGGGACAGTTGCTGTGCGCAGGTGGTCAGGTCGTATAAGGGTTTTAATACCCAGGCGCGCACTTTACGAAGCAGCCACCATGCAAAGGCCAGGGCCACTGCGCTAAGCCACAGGCCGTGTTCAACTGCGCTCAGGGCTGAAAGGTTGGGTATGTAGGGCATGGGCTTGCTTGTGGCAATGCATTGAAGGCATTACAACAAAGCAAGCTTGGCTTGGGCATACCGCAAGCGGGTTGCGTTGGCCGTGGTTCAGGCGGCTTGGGATTTGCGTTGGTACAGCAGGTCCCACACGCCGTGACCCAGTTTCAGGCCACGGTTTTCGAATTTGGTCAGAGGGCGATCATCGGGCCGCGGCGAAAACCCCTGGCCTGCCATGTTGGCCCAGTCTGGGGCGGCTTCAAGCACCTCCAGCATGTGGTGTGCGTAGTTTTCCCAGTCGGTGGCGCAATGTAAAACGCCATTGGGTTTCATTTTGGTGGCCAGTTTGGCCACAAACTCAGGTTGAATCAGCCTGCGTTTGTGGTGCTTCTTTTTACGCCATGGGTCTGGAAAATACAGCAGCACTTTGTCCAGGCTGGCATCGGGGATCATGTCTTGCAGCACCTCGACCACGTCGTGGGAGATGATGCGAATGTTTTGCAGCCCTTGTTCTTCAATTTTTTTAAGCAGGGAGCCCACGCCAGCGGTGTAAATTTCAACGCCCAGGTAATTGACTTGTGGATGAGCAGCCGCAATTTTTGCCGTGGTTTCGCCCATGCCAAAGCCAATCTCGAGCCAGTTGGGGGCATTTCTACCCCAGCGTTGCGCAAAATCGATGGGGCTTTGTGGCGCGTAGGCAATGCCCCACACCGGCATGCCCTGTTCAACCGCGCGTTCTTGAGCGCGGGAAATGTGCCCGCGGCGTTTAACGAAGCTGCGAATGTGTTTGTTGCGAAACGGGTTGTCGTCTTCGGCTTCTGGGGGGGGTGGTTGGGTGTTGCTTGGGGTCATGGTTTGCTGGGGGAAATCACACCCTCGGTGGGCGAGGATGGGCTGGCGGTGTAAAACTTTTTTGGCATTCTGCCCGCCAAAAAGGCTTGGCGACCTGCTTCAGTGGCCAAGCGCATGGCACGCGCCATTTGCACAGGGTGCTGAGCCTTGGCGATTGCGGTGTTCATGAGCACGCCGGCACAACCCATTTCCATGGCAATCGCGGCATCGGAGGCGGTGCCGACCCCGGCGTCTACAATCACGGGCACTTTGGCTTTTTCAAGAATCAGATGGATGTTCCAGGGGTTTAAAATCCCCATGCCAGAGCCAATGAGCGAGGCCAGTGGCATGATGGCTTTGCAGCCAATGTCTTCCAGTTTGCGGGCGGCGATGGGGTCGTCAGAGCAATACACCATGACATCAAAACCATCGGCCACCAGTTCTTTGGCGGCCACCAGGGTTTCGTCCATGTCGGGGTAGAGGTTGTTGGGGTCGCCAAGTACTTCGAGCTTGCACAGGTTGTGGCCGTCCAAAAGTTCGCGGCCCAGGCGCAGGGTGCGCACAGCATCTTTGGCGGTGTAGCAGCCTGCCGAGTTGGGCAGGTAGGTGAATTCGCTGGGAGGCAAGTATTCGAGCAGGCTTGGCTCATCGGCATTTTGGCCGATGTTGGTTCGGCGTATGGCCACAGTCACGATTTGGGCGCCGCTTTCTGTGATGGCTTGGCGGGTTTGTTCCAGGCTGGCGTATTTGCCGGTGCCCACCAAAAGCCGGCTGGTGAATTCTCGCTGGCCAACGCGCCAGGTGTCTTGGGTGCTGCTCATGAATCACTGCTCCTTGGGTTTGGGCTTAACCACCGCCCACCGCCACCACGATTTCCAGTTCGGCGCCCGCAAGCAAGGGCGTGCTGGCATGTTGGCTTTTGGGCACAATTTCACCGTTCATTTCAACCGCGATTCGCTTGCCTGCCAGTTGCAATTGCTCAAGCAGGTCGGCCACGGTGCTGCCGGGGGCCATGTGCTGAATTTTGCTGTTGACTGTAACCTGAATCATGGCGCGAACGAATGAGCTTGTGAGTTTGTTACCATCCCAATATTGTCGCACTTTAGCGTTGCAAATTCGGCAGGCAGCGCACATTCGAGGTACCCATGCATTCAACCGTTCACTTGCTCAAAAGCACTTCATTCCCCCGGGTAACGCGCCTGAAGCTTGACACCCTGCAAGTGAACCTCGGTTACCTGTGCAATCAAAGCTGCACCCATTGCCATGTGAATGCAGGCCCCAATCGCACCGAGCTGATGCAAGACGAGCAAGTGGATGGCCTAATTGCCCTGATGCAGCAAGGCTGGGTGAAACAGCTTGACCTCACGGGCGGTGCACCCGAGATGAACCCAAGGTTCAAGCGTTTGGTGGCGGCGGCCAGACAGGCCAATGTGCACGTGATTGACCGTTGCAACTTAACCATCCTGAGCGAGCCCGGTTACGAGGACCTGGCGGAATTTTTGGCGGATCATGAAGTCGAGATTTTTGCGTCCCTGCCGTGCTACCTGGAAGACAACGTCGACAAACAACGTGGCAAAGGCGTGTTTGATGCCAGCATTCGTGGTCTGCAATTGCTCAATGCGCGCGGTTATGGCGAGCAATTGTCGCTTAACTTGGTGTTTAACCCACAAGGCCCCGTATTGCCGCCCCCACAGGCCAGCCTGGAGGCTGATTACAAGCGCGTGTTGTTTGACAAATTTGGTGTGCGTTTCAACAACTTGGTGACCATCACCAACATGCCGATTGCACGGTTTGGCAGCACCCTAATTAGCAAAGGCACCTTTGATGCCTACATGAACACCTTGAAAGGCGCATACCGGGAAGACAATTTGAAGGCTGTGATGTGCCGCAGCCTGGTGTCGGTGGACTACCAGGGGGTGCTTTACGATTGCGACTTCAACCAGCAACTGGGCTGGCCCATTCGCGATGCCAATGGCCGCGCACTGACCCTGGCCGATTTGGGACGCAACAGCCTGGATTCGATTGACGTGGTGGTGGGTGACCACTGCTACGGCTGCACGGCGGGTCAGGGCAGCAGTTGTGGTGGCGCCTTGGCCGCTTGAGGGGTGCTGGTGCCCGACTTGGGCATGGCAGCCAGCGGTTGGCTGCTTGATATCAATCGTTTGGCCAGCATCAGCGCTTGTTCAGATTCGGTGGAGGCTGCCTCTGCGTAGTGCTCTATTTGCTTAAGAAGGTTGCTCCAGGCGGTTTGGTTCACAGCCATGTACTCGGCCAAACGGTGAGATTCGTGTTGGCCCATGTTGATTTTTTGGCTGGCCAGCACCAAGCCCTCGATGGCTTCTTTCAGGGCCTGTTGGCTTTGCTCCACCAGGTGCTGCAGCTGGGCATTGCGATCAGGCTCCGACAGGCTTAACTCCATCTGTGAGTCGTCGAGCCGAGTGAGCAACTGGCGACTTACCTCGCCGGCTTTGCGAAGCCCTTGGGCGGCGCTGCGAATGTCCCCACGCAAACCCTCCAATTGGCTTTGCATGATCTCCATGTGGGAGTCGGCCCGTTGGTTGCGCTGTTCACTGTTTAGCGCTGTTTTGGCCACCTGCGTGCCTTGGGCTGACAGTTGGTGGAAAGACCTGGCGAACTGCAACACCGTTTGCCCACTGTGGCGAAGCTCCTCCAATTGTTGGCCAATTTGCATCAGGGTGGTGCGATGCTCCAGTTGCTGGTTTTTGTTCAATGCGTTCAGCACGCCTTGAAGCGCTTGGTGCGCGCCGGCCAACTGGTTTTGTTGGGCTTCCTGAGTTTGAAGTGCGCGTCCAAGCAGGTGTATGCGGTGCTTCAATGCGCTGGTTTTGCGCAGGCTCCACCAGTTTAAGCCCAGGGCAGTGCTGGCCAGGCCGAGCAGGATGGCCAAACCATAGGCCACCAACAACAGGCCGTTTTGCCCCTGCTCTACATGCTGCTGAAGCGCCGCCAATTTGGGCAGGGTGTCCAGGCGCAGTTGGGCTTCTGCTTTGGCAATGCTTTGTGCATTGGTATTCACGCCCGCCACTGGCCGCGAGAGTGTCTCGATGGATTGAGTGAGCAACAACTGCAGGGTTTGGCGATGCAGGCTGCCAAACCAGTCGCTGTGGCCCTCGCGGGCGATAAACTGGCCAAACCCCAACAGTTTTTTAAGAGCCTGTGGGGCCAAGGCGTCGGTTTGGCCTTGGTTGAGTGTGTTTAATTCTTGATGCAGCGCCGCATGCACCGCCGCAATGTGGGCCAAGTGCTGTTGCTTTTGAAGGTGGCCTTGGACATGCATCCACATGGCAAACATCAGAACCAGAAGCGCAAACACCCCCATGACCAGGGCGCCTTGGCCCAACTGCCGCACAAACTTGGGCCTGACCGGGGTGGGGGCATGGTCTTCAAATGAAGGGCCTGGGCCAGGTGTTTGTGCGGTCATCAGTCCTCAAAAATTAAATTTGGGTCATCTCGAAATCTTCTTTGCGGGCGCCGCACTCGGGGCAAACCCAGTTGGGTGGCACATCTTCCCATTTGGTGCCTGGGGCAATGCCTTCTTCAGGCAAACCGGCCGCTTCATCGTATACCCAACCGCAAATCAAGCAAATCCAAGTGTTCATTCTGAGTACTTCCAAGAAAATTTTTTTCAACGGGTGGATAATACTGAGTTTGGCAGGCAATCACAAAGCCTGCGGGTTTTTTTGGGTTTTTCAATGCTTCAGCACAGGCCTTTGGTTTTGACGTTTTCGGCCTCGGACCCCACAGGTGGTGCGGGTTTGCAGGCAGACCTGCTGGCTGTTTCTGCGCTGGGTGGGCACGCACTCACGGTGGTCACCGGGCTGACCGCACAAAACACCCAAGGCGTACTTCGATTTGAGCCGACCACCGCCGACTGGGTGGCTGCCCAATTGGATGCTCTGTTGACCGATTCCCTACAACCCTGTGCATTCAAAGCCGGTGTGCTTGGCAGCCAGCATGCCGTAGACGCCCTGCTGGGTGTGAAGGCCCGTTGGCCCGGTGTTCCATTGGTGGTGGACCCCGTTCGTGCTTCGGGGCGGGGCGATGGTTTTGGGGCCGAGGCGTTGTTTGAGTACCTCAAAACGGCGCTGTTTCCTGTGGTGGACGTGTTGACCCCCAACTGGCCCGAGGCGCAGGCTTTTACCGGGCAAAGCCAGCCTGAAGCCGCTGCCCAAGCGTTGCTGGGCATGGGCTGCAAAGCGGTGTTGCTGAAGGGTGAGCACTTGCCTGGCGGGCAGGTGGTCAATTCTTTGTACACAATCAATGCCGCCCCGGTGGTTTGGCCCTGCGAGCGGTTGCCCGGGCAATACCATGGTTCGGGGTGTACCCTGGCCAGTGCATTGGCCACCTTGCTTGCCCTGGGGCAGCCTTTGGAACACGCCACAGGCTTGGCCCTGGACTACACCTGGCACACCTTGGCGCACGGATTTGATGTGGGTGAGGGGCAGGCCATACCCGACCGATTATGGAGAGCGAAGCCATGAACAACGCAGCGCGCATTGAAGGCGTCTATGCCATCACGCCGGAGCTGGGTGGGGCGTGGACCGAGGATGCCTTGCTCGAATGTGTGCAAGCCGCTTTGCAAGGGGGGGTGAAGTTGCTGCAATGCCGCCAAAAAGCATGGGCGGAGCCGCAGTTGCGGGGCTTGGTGGGGCAATTGTTGGGCCTTTGCGAAACACATGGCGCCGGCCTGATTGTGAACGACGCGCCCTCGGAATGGTTGGCGGCTTGGCCGCAGGCCTGGCAGAACAGCCCCAGCCTGTTGGGCTTGCACCTGGGCCAGCACGATGAGCCTATTTCCACCGCCCGCGCTCACTTGCCCCTGCCTTGGGTGCTGGGGGCTTCTTGTTACAATCGCATCGAAGTGGCCCAGCAGGCGGTGGCCCAGGGTGCAAGTTATGTGGCTTTTGGTGCTGTGTTTGCAAGCCCCACCAAACCGCAAGCAGTGCGGGCGCCCTTGGCCTTGTTTCAGCAAGCCAGCGCGTTGGGGGTGCCCAGTGTAGCCATTGGCGGCATTGGCGTGGTACACCTGCCTTTGTTGAAGGCCGCTGGTGCCAATGCCGTGGCCACGGTGAGTGGTTTGTTTGGCGCACAGCCCAATCCGCATGAAGTAAAACACAACGCCCGTTTGTGGGTGAAAACCTTTGAATCTGGAGTAGCACAATGAGTCGCAATGCAGCGCTGTTTGAAAGAGCCCAACGCACCATTCCCGGTGGTGTTAATTCCCCGGTGCGGGCATTTCGATCGGTGGGTGGTACTCCCCGGTTTTTTAAGCGCGCCAGCGGCCCGTATGTGTGGGACGCAGATGACAAGCAATACATCGACTACATTGGTTCGTGGGGCCCCGCTGTGTTGGGGCATGCACATCCCGACGTGATCAAAGCGGTGCAAGACGCCGCAGTGAACGGCTTAAGTTTTGGAGCGCCCACCGAGGCCGAAATCGTCATGGCCGAAACCTTGTGCCAAATGTTGCCCTCGCTGGAGCAAGTGCGTTTGGTAAGCTCCGGTACAGAAGCCACCATGAGTGCCATTCGCCTGGCCCGTGGTTTTACAGGCCGCCCCACCATTGTGAAGTTCGAAGGCTGCTACCACGGCCATGCAGACAGCTTGCTGGTGAAAGCAGGCTCTGGCTTGCTCACCTTTGGCAACCCCACCTCGGCGGGTGTGCCCGAAGATTTTGCCAAACACACCCGTGTGCTGGACTACAACAACGTGGAGCAATTGCACGAATTGTTCAAAGCCAGCGGTGACCAAATTGCTTGTGTGATTGTGGAGCCTGTGGCCGGCAACATGAATTTGGTGAAACCCACGCGCGAGTTTTTAACCGCTTTGCGCGAGCTTTGCACCCAGCATGGAAGCGTGCTTATTTTTGATGAAGTGATGACCGGCTTCCGTGTGGGCCCGCAGGGCGTGCAAGGGGTGTATGGCATTACACCGGACCTCACCACGCTGGGCAAAATTATTGGTGGCGGCATGCCTGTGGGCGCTTTCGGTGGGCGCAAAGACATCATGGGCTGCATTGCCCCCTTGGGCCCGGTTTACCAGGCGGGCACCTTGAGTGGAAACCCGGTGGCGGTGGCCGCTGGCTTAACTACACTTTGCCTGCTGCAACAACCTGGGTTTTACGAAACCCTGGCCACGCAAACACGCAAGCTGGTGGAGGCGTTCAACACCACGGCCTATGCCCATGGCGAGACCTTTTGTGCAGACAGCATTGGTGGCATGTTTGGTATTTATTTTAGTGAAAAAGTGCCGGGCAGCTTTGCAGAGGTGAATGCCTCAAACCGTGAGCGATTCAACCGCTTCTTCCATGCCATGCTGGATGCGGGTGTTTACTTGGCGCCCTCGGCGTTTGAAGCTGGCTTTGTGTCGGTGACGCACAATGACGATGTGATCGAGGCCACTCGAGTGGCCATCGACAAAGCGTTCAGTGCGATTGCCATTCAAGGGTAAAGCGCCTCGCAACTCAAAAAGGCTGCACTAGCAATCCCTGTGCGCAGGCGAAAGCGCGATGGAGACCAGGCAGTGGGGTTCGGATTGAGAAAATCCAAACGACAATTCGCCCCAAGTGAATTCATGTTTGTATGCGATCTGCTCGTGCTCCGAATGCCCTCTCGGCACTTGAATAAGTTGCAGAGGCTGATACAGATTTTCAACACTTGATTTACTGTAGCAAGAACCCGATATCTGAATGATCAAAAAGCCTGTGCTTTTACTCTTGGGGCCGGGTTGGCGAAACTCGATTTTTTCAAGCAATAGCCCCCTCACCGTCCCGACATGAGAGGCTTGGAAAACCTGGCTGTACTCATCAGATTCTGTACCATTGAGCACCAGTGCCTTACCAAGCGTCGATTGGATTTTCTCTAGGGTCAATCCTTTGCTTGATGTGAAACCCTGAATTAGGTGGCCGAGTTCCTCAGATTGATTCATTGCTATTGCATCCGACGTCAGAATGGAAGTTGTTACGCACATCAAAGTACACAGAAACACTTGAACATGAGATCGCATTTTTTGGATTCTTGGCTATTTACCATAATGTTTGTCATACCAACCACCGTAGTACTTGATGTAATTCTCTCCAGTGGTGGAGGTTATCTCCTTTTGTCCGACTATTTGTCCAAGCTCGCGAATCGCTTTCGCTTTGTTGCCATTTTTCAAGAATGCGTCATAAATTCTTGAATACTCGGCGTGATTTGCTTGATTGCCAGCGATGCCTATATTGGGCCCACCATTGGTAAGAATTTCGCGCTGGACCTGTATGTTTTTCATGGTTGCAGCACCCTCATCGTCCAGTACATCGTTCAAATAAGACTGTCTTGAAGAAACATCATTTTTAGGTCCGTGCATGGCATGACCTACTTCATGGGCCAAGACTTGAACCAAGTTTCTTGGGTCGTTTTTGAGGTTTGAGTCTAGCAGTATTGTGCGCGTTGATCGGTTTAGGCTTGACCCCTGGCCAACTGGACCAAATTTGATTTTGAAATCATGCGCTCTTATGTGATCAAGATCCTTAATCAAGGTGGGTGATTTTGCAATAAGTTGGTCGACTGATGCACCCAGTCCACTTTATATATTTTTGTTCGAATCATCAGGCGCTGGTGCTGTGACACCCGCAGCGGCTGCGATCAAGGTGGCGCCGCAAGCGGTTTTGTGGCCATGCAATGCAAGTGGAATGTTGTTGGCGGTAACAGACCCCAAACCTTCCACAATGGTGAAGGAGTGCGGTTTGCAAAGCGGGCAGGTGACCATGTCGCCCAGGCGGGCCACAGGGATGCCGTTGACGGTGACATTGGGGCTTCCAGAAACCACCACCCCGCCGTGGGAGGTGGTGTCGCCCACCAGAATTTGGGCGCGGCCATGGATGAGGGGCCTGTTCGACATGCGGGGCGTGTGCGTTTGTAATGCCCTTCAGTGACAGCGTCGCATTGATGGTTCACAGGCTGCTTGGTTCTGCATGGCATCACCCATACGAGGTGAGCAGGGGCTGTGTTTATAACCCTGCAGGTGTGCTGATTACACTGGTGACCTTTTCAATTCTTTGGAGCTTGTGTCAATGCCAGCAGATTTATTTTTGAAGGTGGGCGGTATTACTGGTGAGTCGGTTGATGCAAGCCATGCAGGCGAGATGGAACTGCTCACTGCACGTTGGGGCATGCAAGTGGCGGTGGGCATCAATGGCGGTATGTTGGCGCCTGCGGGTAAGTCAGAAATAAAGGCCCTTCGGGTTGAAAAGCGTGTTGACCGAGCATCGCCAACCCTGCATGCCCAAACTTGTGTGGGTCAGCATTATGACTCCATGGTGCTCACCAAACGCAAGCAGGGATTGGTGCCACTGGAGTATTTGCGCATCACCTTCAAGGATGTGATTGTGAGCGATATCGATATTTCGTTGGGTGCCGGCGAAGACGGCGATTTGGAGGTGGTCACTTTCGCATTCAGTGAATTCAAAGAAGAATACAAGCCGCAACTTGGAGACGGTGCGGGCAGCGCCTGTGTGGCAGCTGGGTATAACTGCGTAAAACGAATCAAGTTTTAGAGCTGGCGAGGTAAGCTTGGTACGCCTCAATGTGCTGGTTGAATAACCGTAGATTGAGTGCTCGTATGGGCGCCGGGAGGTGGTGCTTCACGTAGTCGTGGCGCCATTTGAGCCTTTGATCAAAATTTCTCAAAACAAACTTTTTACTGGCTTTCCCTTCGTGGGCTATAAGGTAAATGACCTGCCCCAAAGTCATGAAAGTCAAACCCCAGAAGTATCCACTAGGAATCATGACCCCCACTTTTGCGATAAGGTTTTTTACTTGAGTTGTCTCTGCCGAAACGGAGGGAACAAGAAAAAGCTGCAGCATGATCAACCCTACGATAAACAAAACGATGGCCAACGTCTTAATGCCTCGTGGGGCCTCACTTGTTTCAAAGCAGTGAGCTGAAGAGTAAATGTTGATGCTCATGAGGCAAACCGGCTCTGTCGGGGAGTCTTTATGTTTTTCCAGCCTAATGTGTGTATCCAAGTAGGCCCATGAGAATCCAATTATTGCTGCTACCAGCGAATAAAATGCGTTGAAGAAACGAGCCTGATCCGACTCAAAAAGATTTGATCCAATTCGCCAAGCCAACAACTCCGGAAAGGTGAAAATCACAGACAGAGGAGTAAGCGCAAGAATGCCAATGACAACTGATGAGAGTGTTACAGAGGGCATGACAAACACGGTGTAATACAGCCAAACATACGCTGTCAGCGACGCACTTAAAAAGACGATTAGCCAGGTTACGACAGACCATTCCAAAGCCCACGCTAGCGGGGTGGCGACCCCAAATCCAAGCCCTAACCCCACACATAGTGCGGAAAGCAGAAAGTCATAAAAAGGCAGATAGGGCTTTAACATGCAGGTCACACTCCAAACAAGGTTTTTGTTTGTTCCTCGATTAGTGAGGAGCGAATGCCCGCAGCGGTCATCTTTTGGAGCTGGCGAGGTAGGCCTGGTACGCCTCAATGTGCTGGTTAAATAACCGTAGATTGAGTGCCCGTATGGGCGCCGGGAGGTGGTACTTCACGTAGTCGTGGCGCCACTTCAGTTTGTCATCATGATTGCAGTGGCTCAGTGATTCAAAGCCGTACCGATTACAAAAGGCCGCTATGTGAATATTTTCGCCAATCAGAATTCCAGCGTGCATGTGCAAAATTAGCGTGATTAATGCCAAAGCCACGTGTAGAACAATCGCACTAATATACTTGGGGTGTGGCGGGCTTAAATTTGTCACTCCCACCCACACAACCAGCCCGGCAAGGATGCTCATCAGCAAGATGAGCCCCCAAATTTTGCTGATGGTTAGTTGGGTATCGTAACTGTGGTTATTCGGATATATCCACATGAGCCAAAGATCAATCCAGGGTTTGTTTGTGTAGGCTTTGATAGTTAGGGTCGATCGAGCATTTCGATATGCAGTCCATGCGGAAGTAATCAGGACCAGCAGACTAAATGTGAAAAATTTCCACGGCCAATGGGGTTCACTCGACTCGCTAATCTTGTTGCTCCAACTGAGAACCAAATCGCCCTGAAAAGTGAAAACGCTGAAACAGTAGATGCCAAAAAAGGTCAGTGGGATGAGTGTGTTTGCACTTGGCTTCATTCCAAACTCGATGTGATACACCATCGTAAAAGCCACAATTAAGCAAGCCATTGCCAAAGCACTGCCTATGATGAAATTGATTTCATGGACGTAAATGAATAGATGCACTGTGCTGAATGTCAGCATGCCGAAAACAGCGAGCACTTTTCTAAAAAAGATGAATTGCGTTGTCTGAGTTCCTAACATGTCTTGTGTCTCACACTGGCTTAGGAATTACCAAACAATGATTGGGCTTTGTGCTCAATCTGTATTTTGAGGTCGGAGGTATCGTAAAACACCCCAATAAAAACCGCACTCAAGAGGCCAATAACAACGAGTGGTGCACCTGCTAAACCGAAAATGACGGCGGCACTCACACCTGCTGCATAACCTCCCGCCAAAGCAAGTGCGTTGCCGGTTTGATTTTTTACAGAATCCACCGCAAATTGCTTGTAGTTGAATTTTTGATCCAACTTGGCGTGGTGGTTGTAGTTGTTCAAAACGTCAGTAATCAGCGTGGGGGCAAAGGCCAGCGCTCCACCCGCCTTGATGGAGCCCAGCCAGGGGGCACCTTGCAGCCTGCGTAACTCCCACAATTCGTCAGACATTTGACGGCTCAAGCTTTGCACCTTGCCGTATTTGAATGCATCTTTGCCCAAGGACTTGCTGCGGATGTTCTTGCTAATCGCTTGGTATTGGTGTTTTTCGAGCAGGGTGATTTGTTTGGCATTGGGCTGGCGTATGCGTAGCATTACATCGGCGTGTTTGCCAAATTGGTTTGGTCCCTTTAAACCCACGACTTTAAGTTCTACACCGTTACCTAGCTTGACTGTACGGGCTTTGCCGCTGGCCATCATGGCCCCAAACTCTTTTTGAAGCTTGCCGGTAAACCGCGCCTTCACCAGCGCTTCAATGAGGTTGGCCAAATTGCCGGGGAGGTTGTTGGGACCAAACAATTGCATTAACAAGGCGCTGGTGAGTGCTCCCCTTTCAACTGCGGAAACCAGGGTAGATGATTGGTGGGCGTCCAAATGGACGGTCATCATCATGACCCCAGCCACGGGGTCTTGCTGCATCACTTGGGGCAGCATGGCCAGGCTGACTTTGGCGTCGGGTTCAAAGTGGCCCAAAAAATCCATTTCCTGATGCAGGTAAAGTGGTGTAGAGCCATCGTGGCCATTGAGCGCACGGGTAAAGGCCAGTTGAAGGGACTGGGCGCGGCGGCGCAGGTGGTCTTCGTGGAAGGTGCTGGCTGGGGAATTCATGCCGCTGAGGGTTCAAGAACAATAAGGCCTTGCAGTATGAAGTAAAGCAGCGAAGGAGTAGAAATGCCAAGCCGGGTCTGCTTGGGGCGGGGGATGGAGCGTGCAGATGCCCTGAATGCCCGCCCTGCAGGGAAACAGTCCGGCTGCATTAAGCAATATGTAAAACAGCTTTTTGAGCAAATCGACCGCAATACCCAGGCATGGTCTACTTTGAAAACCACTCTTCGTCGATGGCATGTAGCATTTGCTCGGGTGTGATCTGCTGTGTCATGCGTCCGCGTAGCATGCGGCGATGTTCAAAGGATTTAGCCCCCCGCGCCGTGACTTTATCCTTGAGCTTGGCCACATACTCCTCACCAACATGGCTGTTGAAGGTGTTGAACAGCACGACATGTAGGCCATCGAATCGGTTGTGCTCAACAAAGGCCCAGATTGGCGGTGCTGGACTGTACAGCCACACAGGAGAGCCGAGCCAAACCGTATCAAATGGCGCCAAGTCTATCGTCCGCGGTGTGATTTCTGGCAGTAGATCGGTCTGCGATCGCCGCGCATTTGCGTCATTGAGCGCTTGTGTCAGACCGAGCAAGCCTAGTTCGTAGTCAGGCGCATTCAAGGGAAAAAGTTGCGCTTGAAGTCGCTTGGCAACATGTCTTGCTGCGAGTGCCGTGTTGCCCGAACGCGAGAAATACACAACTGCTGTGCGGGAGGTGTTGATTGGGGCTGCTACATAGGGTTGCTTGCCCAACAAGTTCTCGGCCTGTCGACTCTCAATCCAGGTCACGGCGTAAAGGTAGCAAAACACCGAACCCAACATAACCGCCACAGCGGCAAAAATCCAGTACATCGCAGTCATCAGTTTTCTCGACATGGTGTTTTGTTATGGCTCAAAGGAAGGCAGGTTTGTCAGCATCCGTATTGGGCTTGTTCACGCCAACGTTGGCTCGCACCAGCCGCTCGGGGTGTTGCACCAGTTCGACCACCAATGCAGCCACACTCTTGCGGGACACTTCTGTGCCTTTAAACGGTTCGTTACGGGTGGTGATTTCGAAGTCCACTTCATTGTCGTCCTGCAACCAGGCCGCCCTCAGAATGGTGAAGTCCATATCCGAAGCCTCGATCAGATCCGCAGATTTGCGATAGGGTGGCAGGTACTGCCCTATTTCGCGCCGGTTCCAGTCACCAAACTGGCCCGGTACCTCGTCATAGATGCCAAGCGAGTTGATGAAAATCAGCCGCTTGACACCCTTTGCCCTCATGGCTGTCAAAATGCGCTCCGTCTGCACATCCACGTCTCCGGCCAAGTTCGCATAGACAACATCTTGGCCTTCCATGATGTTGGCCAGGAGCTTTTTGTCCATCACATCGCCAATCACAACCTTGGCATTCGGTGGCTCTTGACTACTCAGCCTCTTGGGATCGCGTATTAGCAGGGTTTGCTCGATGTCTTTGTGCTCGCCCAGCATCTGGACGACCCATCGGGCAATTTGTCCACTCGCACCCAGAATCAACACTTTGGTCATAAGGATAGCTCCGTCAACTCGGTCATTAAAGGTTCTTCTGGAAGAAGGGAAGCACTTTGGCCAATGCCTGACCGACCGGGTCTGGCTGGTCGTACAGGTCGTAGTGTGATGCGCCTTCAACAACGACCAACTCCTTGACCTTCGACGCAGCACGGCCATAAATCTCCAGGCCGTCGCGGTAAGCGCCAAAGCCTCCCGGCTTGTCACCGACCACCACCATCAGCGGCGTTGTCAGCAGGGTTTCTGCCAGGTGAAAGCCATCCCAAAGAACGGAGGCGGCGCGGCGAGAGAACATGGCGCGTGTGCCTGCGTGGTCATTGATGCAGCGGTTGCGGTAATAGTCGGTGGCACCGAGCACGTCAATGTCTGTTATGCCAGCCTCATGGGCCACATTCAACGAGGGTGGAATCAACTGGTCTACCTGCGGTGCATCGCCTCGGGCCTCGGCAGTGCGCTGCCGTGCCATCGCTTCCATCTGCCCAATGGGGTCGAAACCACTAAAGCCCTCGCGACACAAGCGACCGAAATTGACGCCTGTGATGCTAACCACTGCCTTGATGCGCCGCTCAATCATCGTTGCATTGATGGCATAACCACCGCCACCGCAAATCCCCAGGGTTCCGATGCGATCGGCATCGACATAGGGCAACGTCACCAGGTAATCCGTGACGCGGCTGAAGTCTTCTACGGCCATGGCCGGGTCTTCGATGTAGCGTGGCAGACCGCCGCTCTGCCCTTGTGTGCTGCGGTCGAAAGCGATCACAACAAACCCGGCTTCTGCCAGCGCTTTGCCGTAGACGTTGCCGGCTGTCTGCTCTTTGCAGCTGCCAATAGGGTGTGCGCTGATGATTGCTGGGTACTTTTTGCTTTCGTCGAAGTTTGGCGGATAGTACAGGTCAGCGGCGATGTCCCAATAAGTGTGCTTGATTTTTACGCTTTTCATCATATTTCTCCTCAATCAGATCTGGGTTGTCTTTATGCGGCAATGGTGCGCTTGAAGAATTTGGTCAGCTCATTCACCGCTTCACGAACATAGTCAGGACCGTCATACATCGACATGTGATTGGCACCTTCAACCACGTGCATGTGTTTGTCTTGGCTGGCCGCCCGGGCAAGCAGGTCTTCACTCATCCATTTGCTACCGGCCACACTGCCTGCAATGGTCAAGATGGGTTGAGTCAAAAACGCTTCCGCTTTGTTGTAGGCGTCGTAGGTGATGATCTGGTTCAAGTTGCGAGCCAGGGCAAAACCCGGAGCATTGGGGTGTTGGGCACGGGGGGTGTGGTAATACTCCCATGCTTCTTCCAGTTCCTTGTTGGGCGCGTCTTCCTTGCGCATGGGGGCCAATGGAATCGTCGCGTAATTGGATTCAGCCACGTCGCGGCTACGCGCTTGAGAGCCAAAGTCCAAATAGGCTGCTGCGTCGGCATCCTTCACATTGTTGTCCCAGCCGTTTCGGAACATGGAGCCAATATTGACTGCGCTTACCGTTGCAAGTGCCTTGATCCGGCGATCGTTAATGGCGGCGTTGGCTGCATAACCACCGCCTGCACAAATGCCCATGGCTGCAATTCTTGAGGGGTCAACAAATGGCAGGGTGGTGAAGTAATCAACGATTGCGCTGATGTCTTCGGTGCGTACGTATGGGTTCTCAAGCTGACGAGGCTCGCCAGTGCTTTCACCTTGAAATGAAGCATCGAAGGCAATGGTCACAAAGCCTTGCTCTGCAAGCTTTTGGGCATACAAGCCTGCTGTTTGCTCTTTAACGCCGCCACCCGGGTGGGCCACAACAATGGCGGGGTACTGCGTGCTTGGGTCAAAGTTTTTAGGGTGGTTGATGACTGCTGCCAAAGTGATGTTTTGGCCATTGAAGTTTTGAATTTGAATCTTTTCCATGATCTGCTCCTTGAGTTGGTTCAAAAAGTGTGCGTCGTGGAAAAAATTCTAAGGTTATACTTTGTTTAGATAAATATGTTTTAAATTAAATCACTGTTTAGCGAATCTATACAATATGAAGCTTACCCCGGCCATTCTGCCTTCTCTTGGATATTTCGTTCACATTGCCCAACATCGAAGCTTTACCAAAGCGGCGGCTGAAATGGAGGTCACGCGAGCGGCCCTCTCACAACAATTGAAATCTTTGGAGACGCAATTGAATGTGCGCCTTTTGAACCGCACAACACGTGATATTTCATTGACCGATGAGGGGCAGCACTTGTTTGATGTTCTGCTGCCCGCTTTCAGGGCCATGCAGCGAGGGCTTGAGGCCACTCAGGAGGCACAAGTAGAACCCTCTGGGCTCATCCGAATCAACACCTCACGGGTTGCTGCCCGACTTCTGATTGAACCGAATTTGTCTGAGTTTCTTGCGTTGTATCCGAAGTTGAAAATTGAATTGATGATGAATGAAGGCTTCTCCAATATTGTGGCTGAAGGCGCCGATGTCGGAATTCGAATGGGAAAAAGCCTAGATGAACACATGGTGGCGGTGCCCGTTACCCCTAATCTTGAAATGGCAATCGTTGGCTCACCCGATTACTTTGAGAAACATGGAGTTCCACAGTCTCCTGAGGACTTGATGCAGCACAATTGCCTGGCCTACAGATTCACAACCAGTGGGGCAATCGATAAATGGAGTTTTTCGAAACCGAAGCACGCCGATGAATCCGTGGTTTTTGAGCCCAATGGAAATGCCACATTCAACGATGATGAAAGCATGATTCAAGCCGCGCTTCAGGGAGTAGGCTTAATCCAGCACATCGACTTGTGTGTGAGAAAACATCTGGCCGAAGGCCGACTGGTACGGGTCTTAAAAGATTGGTGCAAACCATTTTCTGGTTTCTACATTTACGTGCCGTCTCGCGCCCAGATGCCAGCCAAGACGAGAGCACTGATTGATTTTTTGTTAGAAAAAAGGCAAGGGCTGGAGACTCAGAATATTGCTCGCTAACCTTCACTCCTCCACCTTCGCTTTTTTCACCACGGCATACCGCTCCAGCGTTTTTTTGCGGGCCACGTCGTGCTCTACAACGGGCCGGGGGTAGGTCTGACCCAGCACCACACCAGCCATTTGCAATTCAAAGGGTGGGCATTCGGCTGGGTTGTGAATGTGTTTGTTCGACAGCTTGGCCAGTTCTGGGCAGTATTTGCGGATAAATTTACCGTCGGGGTCAAATTTTTCGGACTGGCTGTGCGGGTTAAAAATTCGGAAGTAGGGTTGTGCGTCGCACCCACTGCTGGCGGCCCACTGCCAGCCCCCGTTGTTGGCCGACAGGTCAAAGTCATTCAAGTGGTCGGCAAAGTACTGCTCGCCCCAGCGCCAGTCGATGCCCAGGTCTTTGGTTAAGAAACTGGCGGTGACCATGCGCAGGCGGTTGTGCATAAAGCCGGTTTGGTTGAGTTGGCGTTGGGCGGCGTCCACCAGGGGGTAGCCGGTTTTGCCATCGCACCAGGCCTTGAACAGCTTTTTTGCTTTTTCATCGCTGTCCCATTGAATGTGGTCGTACTCGGGTTTGAATGCATGTTGTGCTGCATCGGGCCGGTGGAAAATGATCTGGAAATAAAAGTCGCGCCAAATGAGTTCGTTCAGCCAGCCCATGGCGCCCTCGCTGCCGCTGGTGCGGAAGCGGTCGTAGGCGGCCTTGGCCAAACGTCGAATTGAAATGGTGCCAAAGCGGTTGTGCACGCTGAGGTAGCTCACCCCTTTAATGGCCGGAAAGTCGCGTTTGTCTTTGTATTTGTCGATGCGGTCCAGAAAGTCTTCAAATGCGTCCAGGGCGCCTTCTTCACCGGGCTTGATCATATCCAGCAAGTTGGTGCGTTCAAAGCCCATGTCTTCCAGCGTGGGCGCAGGCAGGTTGTTCACGGGTGACAATGCCCCCATGCGTGCCTCGCTGGGGTAGGGGGTGAGGTGGAACTCATCAAGCTTCTTGAGGCAGGCGTTTTTATAGGGGGTGAACACACTGAAAAACTTGCCCCCTTGAGTGAGCACCTCGTCTTCTTCAAAAATAGCCTGGTCTTTAAATCGGAACAGTTCTACACCCTCGTTTTTGAGTGTATTGGCCACCTCGGCATCGCGTGAAATGGCTGCGGGCTCGTAGTCTTTGTTGGTGAACACGGCCTGCGCTCCCAGCTTCTTGACCAGTGCCGGGATGGCCTGCTCAGCATGCGCGTGTAGCAGGTGCAGGTCGCCGCCAAAGCTTTGCAGCTTGCTTTTAAGCGCCATGCAGCTTTCCCAAATAAACTCCACCCGGCGGTCGGCCTTGTTGGGCAGCTTGTCCAGAATGGTTTTGTCGAAAACAAACACACAGTGCACCTGCTTGCAGTGCTTTAGGGCATAAAACAGGGCAGCGTTGTCGTGGGTGCGCAGGTCGCGCCTAAACCACATCAGCCCGGTGGCGTACTGGCTTGGGCGGGGTTGGGTGGACAAGGGGTGATTTTGTAGTGTGGGTGCTGGCATGGTACTGCTTGGGTTGGGGTAAAACAGGGCAAAAAGGCATTACAATTTTGGCATGAGCCAGCCCCAAAACACCACCCCCAATGAATTTAGCCTGTCCGGTCATTTTTTGATCGCCATGCCCAACATGCTCGACCCCAGTTTTGCGGGGTCGGTGGTGTATTTGTGTGAGCACTCGTCCAAAGGGGCCATGGGTTTGGTGATCAACCGCCCAACCGACCTCGACATTGTGGCCCTGCTCGAAAAAATCGAGCTCGAAGTGGAAGGCGATTTGCCCCAGCACTTCCCCGTGATGGCGGGTGGCCCAGTGGCCGCCGAGCGTGGTTTTGTGTTGCACACGGCCCCTTTGCAGTGGAATTCTTCCTTGCCGGTGAATGATCGAATTTCCCTCACCACGTCCAAAGACATTCTTGAGGCAGTTGCCAAGGGCCAAGCCCCCAGCCAGTGGCTGATTACCCTGGGCTACGCCGGGTGGGGCGAGGGGCAGCTTGAACAAGAATTGGCTCAAAACGCATGGCTTACCGTGCCGGCCAACGACGACATTTTGTTCAACACACCACTAGAAGAGCGTTTTGCCAGTGCCTACGGTTTGCTGGGCATCGACCCCTCCTTGTTAACCGGCGCAGCGGGGCACGCTTAGCACCATGCACACTTCAAAACCCACGTTGTTTTTGGCTTTTGATTTTGGTTTAAAACGCATCGGTGTTGCCTTTGGAAACGCGCTCACCAAAACCGCCCAAGGCGTTGGCGTGGTGGAAGCCGAACAAGAAACCCAGCGTTTTGCCCGCATTGAACAACTGATTGCCGAGTGGCAACCCGAGGGCTTGGTGGTGGGCGTGCCCCGTCACCCCGATGGTCGCGAGAACGAGCTCACTCAACGTTGCCTGCGATTTGCGCGCCAATTGGAGGGCCGTTTTGGCTTGCCCTGCGCAACCGTTGATGAGCGCTACACCAGCGCCATCATAGAGCGTTGCATGGGTGGGGCTGCGGCCCGCTCCAACAAGGGGCGGGTGGACATGGGCAGCGCTTGCCTTATTTTGGAACAGTTTTTTCTGGAGGGGCAATGAACCTGCCAAACCCCGAAAGCCTATATGCCCGCCTGCGCGACCAAATCGACAAGGCCTTTCCAGACCGCAGTGCCTTGGGTTTGATCGGGGTGCACAGCGGTGGCGCCTGGATCGCTGAGCGTTTGCACGCCGACCTGGGTTTTGCCCTGCCTTGTGGTTTTTTGGACAGCGCCTTTTACCGTGATGATTTTTCTCAGCGAGGCCTGAAAGACGACCCCAAGCCCGCCGAGGTGCCTTTTGATGTGGAAGGCCGAAGCATTTTGTTGGTGGACGATGTGCTCTACACCGGGCGCACCACACGGGCCATTGTCAACCATTTGTTCGACTATGGCCGCCCTGCAAAAATTGAGCTGGCCGTGCTGCTAGACCGGGGCGGTCGGCAGTTGCCCATCGATGCCCAGTACGTGGGCATGCATTACCAACTCAAACCCAATCAATCGTTTGTGCTGACCCGCGATGACCAGGGCGCTTTCCGCCTGGATCTGGAGGTAAAACCAATTGAATAACCCGCAACTGAACGCCGCCGGGGAACTGATCCACCTGTTGAGCATCGAGGGCTTGCCCAAGGCGATGATTCATCGCATTTTGGACACAGCGGAGTCGTTTTTGTCGGTCACCGACCGTGAGGTTAAGCAGGTACCGCTGCTGCGGGGCAAGTCGGTGTTTAACGTGTTTTTCGAAAACTCCACCCGCACCCGAACCACCTTTGAAATTGCGGCCAAGCGATTGTCCGCCGATGTGGTGAACTTGAACATCGGCTCTTCGTCCACCAGCAAGGGTGAAAGCCTGCTGGACACCATCGACAACCTGGCTGCCATGTCGGCAGACATGTTTGTGATGCGCCACTCGGAAAGCGGCGCCCCCACTTTTTTGGCGCAGCATTTGAACAGGGTGACCGGCGGCAGTATTCATGTCATTAACGCGGGCGATGGGCGCCATGCCCACCCCACCCAAGCGCTGCTGGACATGTACACCATTCGCCACTACAAGCAAGATTTCACCAAGCTGCGTGTGGCCATTGTGGGCGATATTTTGCACAGCCGCGTGGCGCGTTCCGATATTCATGCGCTCACCACCCTGGGGGTGCCAGAGGTGCGCGCTGTGGGGCCGCGCACACTGTTGCCTGGCCATTTGGAGACCATGGGCGTGCGCGTGTACCACGATCTGGTGGAGGGCATTCGGGACTGCGACGTGGTCATCATGCTTCGCCTTCAAAAGGAGCGAATGACAGGTGCTTTGATCCCCTCGGCTCAAGAGTATTTCAAGCACTTTGGCCTGACCGAAGAAAAACTGCGGGCAGCCAAGCCCGACGCCATTGTGATGCATCCCGGCCCCATGAACCGTGGCGTAGAAATTGACTCTGCGGTGGCTGATGGACCCCAAAGCGTGATTTTGAACCAAGTGACATTTGGCATCGCCGTTCGCATGGCGGTGATGAGTATTTTGGCCTCCAGCAAGGGCACCAGCCACTGAGGCCAACTGAGTAAAAAGGACAAGCAATGCGCGTGTTGATTTCGGGCGGACGAGTGATAGACCCCAGCATCGGTGCCGACGGGGTAATGGATGTGGCGGTGGCTGCTGGCCGCGTGGTGGCTGTGGCCGCCCCGGGCGACATACCTGCCGACTTTGCCGCCGGGCGTGTGATTGACGCCAGCGGCATGTGGGTTCTGCCTGGGCTGGTGGATTTGTCTGCCCGCCTGCGCGAGCCTGGTTACGAGTACCGCGCCACCCTTGAAAGCGAAATGGAAGCTGCGATGGCCGGTGGGGTAACCTCGCTGGTGTGTCCACCCGACACCGACCCTGTACTCGACGAGCCTGGCCTGATTGAAATGCTGAAGTTCAAAGCCCGGCAGTTAAACCTGGCCAAGGTGTATCCCCTTGGGGCGCTCACCACAGGTTTGAAGGGCGAAACCCTCACCGAAATGGCCGAGTTGAACGAGGCGGGTTGCGTGGGTTTTGGGCAAGCTGAAAAGCCGATTGGCGATTTGCGCGTGTTGTTGCAGGCCATGAAGTACGCCCGCAACTTTAACTTCACGGTGTTTTTGCGCCCCAATGAACCCAACCTCAGCCGTGGGGGCGTGGCCCACGCGGGCGCGTATGCATCGCGCATGGGATTGAGCGGTGTGCCTGTGATGGCCGAGACCATTGCCATGGAGGCCTACTTTGAGTTGATTCGCAATACAGGCACGGCCATGCACATTTGCCGGGTAAGCTCCGCCAAGGGGGTTGAACTGGTTCGCCAGGCCAAAAAAGAAGGCCTGCCCGTCACCTGCGATGTGAGTGTGCACCATGTGCACCTCACCGACATGGATATCGGGTTTTTTGACCCCAATGCACACTTGGTGCCGCCCCTGCGCGAACAACGTGACCGTGATGCCATTCGAGCAGGCTTGCTGGATGGCACCATCGACGCCATTTGCTCAGACCACACGCCCGTGGACGACGATGCCAAGCTGCTGCCTTTTGCAGAAAGCGAGGCTGGGGCCACGGGCCTGGAGTTGTTGTTGACCCTGACTGTGAAATGGATGCGTGAGCAACAGGTGCCCGCCAGCCGCATGGTGGAATTGCTCTGCAGTGGCCCAGCCAACATCATCAAAGTGCAGGCAGGCAGTTTGCGCCCGGGGATGCCGGCCGATTTGTGTCTGTTCAACCCCGATGTGGATTGGGTGGTGGGTCCCAACAGCTTGATCAGCCAAGGCAAGCACACCCCGTTCAATGGCTTTCCCATGCAGGGCAAGGTGCAGCTCACCATGGTCAACGGCAATCAAAGCTACAGCACGCTTGAAAAAGAGCGCATTCAGGTGTTGGCCGCTTAAATGGATTCGCTTCGAAAAGCCTGGGTGCTGGCCCGCCTGGTGGCCCATTTGCTGGGGGGCTTGTTGCTGGCATTGCTGGCATGGCCGCTAATTGGTACCCCCCAGCGCAAGCGAACTGAACAATGGTTTGCCAAAAAACTCCTGAGCATTTTGAAGGTGCAAGTGCAGGCCAGCTACGAAAGCACGCAAGCCAACTACGCGCTGCACGGGCCGTATTTGCTGTACAGCAACCATGTGTCTTGGCTGGATATTTTTGCCTTCAATGCCGTAGAGCCTGTGACATTTATTGCCAAGGCTGAAATTTCGAAGTGGCCCATTGGTGGCACCTTGGCCAAGCGCAGCGGCACGCTGTTTATTGAACGAGGCAAGCGGCATGCGGTGCGGGATGTGATTCAGGCGGCGGTGCAAGTGATCAAAACTGGGCGCAGCGTGGCGGTGTTTCCTGAAGGCACCACGGGCACAGGGCAAACCCCTTTGAATTTTCACAGCAATTTTGTGCAGCCTGCCATTATGGCGGGTGTGCCCTTGTTGCCCGTGAGTTTGCAGTACTGCAGCACCGATGGGCGCTTTAGCGAAGAACCGGCTTTTGTGGGCGAACAAACCCTGATGCAAAACATTGCGGTGCTGTTAAACAGCCCCAAGGGTTATGTGGTGAAGCTGCACTTCCACCACCCCATGCCCACTGAGGGGCAAACCCGGCACGATTTAAGCGACCTGGCCTACACTCAAATTGCGGCGCACTTGGCGGGCAACCTCGACTAGCCAACACGGACCAGCCACCCAGCCACTTTAAGGCACGGTGGCTGCCGGGGGCTCTAGCGCATCCACCTGGAAAATTTGAAGATCATCCAGGCGCAGGGCGGTTAGCTTGCCACCCCACACACAGCCGCTGTCCAGGCAAAAGCCAGCGGGGTTTTTCAATTGGTTCAGGGTGGACCAGTGCCCAAACACAATCGGGCCTTCCTGTTGCGCCGGTTTGCGCTCAAACTCAAACCAAGGCTTTAGGTCGGGCGGGGCGTCTTTGGGTTCCAGCTTGAATTTGAAGTCCACTTTGCCATCGTCGCGCAGCATGCGCATGCGGGTAAATACATTGACGACCAATCGCAGGCGATCCTCCCCTTCAAGCGCATCATCCCAGCGGTTGGGTTTGTTGCCGTACAGCACGGCCATGAAATTTTGCCAATGTGGGCCACTCAGCACGCTTTGCACTTCGGCCGACAGTGCCAGCGCTTTGGCGTGGCTCCATTGCGGCAATACCCCGGCGTGCACCAACAAGGCTTTGTTGGGGGTGGGCAATTGCAAGGCCAGCGGTTGTTGGCGCAGCCAGTCAATCAGCGTGCGACCATCGGGAGCATTGACCACCTCGGCAATGGTGTCCGAACTGTGTTGCCTGCCCACGCCGCACCACAGCGCCAGCAAATGCAGGTCGTGGTTGCCCAGCACCGTGTGGGCCGAGGTGCCAAGGCCACGTATAAACCGAAGGGTGTCCAGCGAGCGAGGGCCGCGGTTGACCAGGTCGCCAGCAAACCACAGGGTGTCGGTTCTTCGGTTAAACGAAATGTGCTGCAGCAGGTGCTCTAGGGAGCTTAGGCAGCCTTGCACGTCGCCAATTGCATAGTGGGCCATGGGTGAAGCGTTTTGCGGACCATCAAAAGTTGTATTATGCCCGCAGAGCCTTGAGCACACAGCCCCATCGGCCTTAAGCTACTTCAAACCTTTCCAAACTATTTTTGTATATTGGGTGCCCGCATGACCATTTCCCCTTCAATTTTTAAAGCCTACGACATCCGCGGCATTGTGGATGACACCCTGACCGAAGACGCCGCCTACGCTGTGGGTCGCGCCCTGGGTGCGTTGGCTTTGGAACGTGGCAAAACCGAGGCGGTGGTGGGGCGCGATGGTCGATTGTCGGGCCCTCGCCTGTGCAAGGCCTTGGCAGATGGATTTCAAGACGCTGGGGTGGATGTGGTGGATGTGGGCATGGTGGCCACGCCGCTGGTGTACTTTGCTACCTTTTTGTTGGGCAACGGCACGGGCGTGCAGGTTACAGGCAGCCACAACCCACCGCAATACAACGGCCTCAAAATGATGGTGGCGGGCGAAACCCTGTACGGCGAGACCATCCTGGGCTTGCTGAAATGGATTCAAACGCAGCAGCCCACCCGGGGCACGGCGACGGGTGTCAAGCGCGGCAGCTATCGCGAGTTGAACGTGTGGCCCGATTATTTGAAGAACATCGTGGGGCACATCAAGCTGGAGCGCCCCATGAAAATCGCCGTGGATTGTGGCAACGGCGTGGCGGGAGCTTTTGCACGAGAGCTTTATGAAGCCTTGGGTTGTGAAGTGCAAGAGCTGTTTTGCGAGGTGGATGGCAATTTTCCGAACCACCACCCAGACCCTGCTCACCCGGAAAACCTGCAAGACCTGATTGCCGCGGTTAAACGTGGCGATGCAGAAATCGGTTTGGCCTTTGATGGCGATGGCGACCGCCTTGGGGTGGTCACCAAGGATGGCGAAATTATTTACCCAGACCGCCAGTTGATTTTGTTTGCCCGCGATGTGATTGCCCGCAACCCGGGTGCCATGGTGATCTATGACGTGAAGTGCACACGCCATGTGGCCAACGCAGTGAAAGAAGCCGGTGGTGAGCCACTGATGTGGCGCACGGGGCATTCTTTGATCAAGGCCAAGCTCAAAGAAACCGGGGCACCCTTGGCCGGTGAAATGAGCGGGCATGTATTTTTTAAAGAGCGCTGGTTCGGTTTTGACGATGGCTTGTACGCGGGCTGCCGCTTGTTGGAGATTTTGTCGCGCAGTGCCGACCCCTCGGCCGAGTTGAATGGCTTGCCAAACTCCAGCAGCACGCCTGAATTGCAGCTAAAAACAGCCGAGGGTGAAAACTTTGCCCTGGTGAGCCAGTTGCAAGCGCAAGGGGAATTCCCGTCTTCTGAGCGTGTGGTGACCATTGATGGCGTGCGTGCAGAATATCCCGATGGTTTTGGCTTGGCCCGTCCGTCGAACACCACGCCAGTGGTGGTGATGCGTTTTGAGGCCGACAACGATGCCGCCCTGGCCAGAATCCAAGGGGAATTCAAGGCCGCCATTTTGAAAGTGGCCCCTGGGGTGGCCTTGCCCTTTTGAGGGAAACAAGCACCCCGTGGTGGGTGCATGGTGTTGATCAAGAGACGCGGCTTTACCAAGCATTGGCGTAACTTGAAAGTAACTTGTGCGTTTTTGACAACAGACCCAAAGCCAGCTTGTTTGGCTTTGGGTTTTTTATTCTAAATTGGTGCGGCGCGGCAGCTTGCAGGCTGGAAAGCGAACGCCCGTGCGATTTTCACCCAAATCGAGTGTTTGCTCTAGGGTGGATGTGAGCGATGTAACCCGCGGGTTTCGAGGAAAGCCTCGAAAAATGGACTTGAAAGGCGGGGAGGGTGGTTGCAAACTGAGGTCTCACATCCCTCCTCCTTTGCTTCTGAGGTTTGCCCGGTTAACCATACCGGGCATTTTTTTTGCCCTTTTTATTGCGTGGCAATATGCCCTGAGGCTGGGCATCAAAATCCATTTCGGTTAGCATGGCGCCTGTCGAGCCAACTGGGGCCGCTGTGAGCACCTACACCGTCAAAGAAATGTTTTACACCTTGCAAGGCGAAGGCGCCCAAGCCGGCCGTGCGGCGGTGTTTTGCCGATTTGCCGGGTGCAATTTGTGGAGCGGTCGGGAAGAGGACCGCGCACAGGCGGTGTGCAAGTTTTGCGACACCGATTTTGTGGGCACCGATGGAGTGGGCGGCGGCAAGTTTAAATCGCCGCAAGCCCTGGCCAAAGCCATTGCCGCCACCTATCAGGGAAGCCATGCTGGCCAGCGGCCTTATGTGGTGTTCACGGGCGGGGAGCCCACCCTGCAATTGGACGACGCGCTGATTAAGGCGGTTCACGCCGAGGGGTTTGAGATTGCCATTGAAACCAATGGCACCTTGCCTGTGCCGCCGGGTGTGGATTGGATTTGTGTGAGCCCCAAATTTGGCAGTGAACTGCTGCAAACCCATGGCAACGAGATGAAAGTGGTGGTGCCCCAGTTGGGGCAAAACCTCGACGCATTGGGCGAGCTGGCTTTTGAACATTTTTTTGTGCAGGCCATGGACCACGCCGATGCGCACGTACGCGCCCGTAATCTGCAAACGGCCATTCAAACCTGCCTGAGCAAACCCCGCTGGCGCTTAAGCGTACAAACCCACAAAGTGATTGGAATGCCATGAAGGTTTTTAAGCAATTTGCATTTGATGTTGCCCACCAACTGCCAGACTGGCCGGGCCTGCACGGCCATAGCTACACCGCCGAGGTGTGGTTTGAGGGGCCCGCGACCGATGGCTATGTGGTGCCTGAAAGCCTGCTGAGCGAGCAGGTGGAGGCGGTGCGAAAGCGCTTGGACCACTCTTACCTGAACGACTTCATCGACATGCCAACCTCTGAGAACATCGCCCGTTGGATCTGGGATCAATTGCGGCCTAAGGGACCATTGGTGATGGTCAAGGTATTTCGTGGGTCGATTGGCTTTGGGGTGGTGTTTGATTTGGCCGATGCGAGGGCTGAGGGGCGGGTGCTGTAGAGCAGCGTATTGGTGCCGGCTTGCTACTGGCCGTTGGGCCTGGGGTTGGCCCTTTGGAGTGTTGTGCGCCGCGCTTCTAGGCTGAGGCAGCCCAAGCCACTGGGCCTGGGATCAGCCCGTGTATCCCTTCTTGTCCCTTCCGAGGGGGCATGCAAGGCGAAAGTGTCGCCATTGCATCCGATTCGGTTTCCCGCCAAGCGTGGGCTTGGGCGGGAAACACGCCTCGGCCCCTCGGCGTGGGCCAAACCGGGCGGGCTGCCCTGAATCGGCCTGCGCGGCCTGTGCCACCCCAGCCCCGGCGCTGCGCTTGGCCACGCCGGTGATTCGCGTAGCCGAAGTCCACGCACACGCTGCAGCAAAGCCATGCTCGCATGCCACCTGAGCCGCCTTCGCTTGCCCAGAAGCCAGCAGGGGCCATTGCCCC
>NZ_CAXQZX010000040.1:0-15301 GCF_964228395.1 Limnobacter sp. | reverse complement strand
AATGTTTTCAATCAAAGCCATGGCCAGAGCGGACTCATCTGGCACAGCCCGAACCAGCACTGGAACCTCTTCCAACCCAGCCATCTTGGAGGCTCTAAAACGCCGTTCACCCGCGATGATCTCGTACTTGCCAGACCCCACGGGACGAACCAGAATGGGCTGCATGATGCCCTGGCTTTTGATGGACTCCGCCAGCTCCATGAGAGCACTTTCGTCCATGCGCGTACGTGGCTGGTATTTGCCGGCCTGCAGTTTGGACACAGACACAGTCATAACCTGCTCGCCAGCCTCTTTGTTGGCGTCATCCCCAGACGGGCCCAGCAGTGCCTCAAGGCCCCGACCCAGGCCTTTGCTTCGTTTCAGTGCGTTCATTGTTTAAGCCTTACGCCGCCACAGGCAAGCCCACCCGGGCCACCATTTCATTGGCAAATTTTAAATAGGCCTTAGCGCCTTTGCTTGTTTTGTCAAACAACACCCCGGGCACGCCATAGCTTGGCGCCTCGGCCAAACGCACGTTGCGCGGAATGATGGTTGAAAATACTTTGCTGCCAAAATGTTTTTCAAGTTGTTCTGACACCTGCTGAGCCAAGGTCATGCGCGGGTCGAACATCACCCGCAACAGCCCAATAATGGTGAGGTTGGGGTTCAGGTTTTTGCAAACCTGCTTGATGGTGTTGACCAAATCGCTCAAACCTTCCAGGGCGTAATACTCGCACTGCATGGGAATAACCACGCCATTGGCACAACACAGCGCATTTAAGGTGAGCAAGGACAACGCCGGAGGGCAATCAATCAAAATGAAATCGTATTGATCATCGACCTCGGCCAGGGCCTCACGCAACTTGATTTCGCGTGCTTCAAACTCCACCATTTCGACTTCTGCGCCTGCCAGTTCACGATTGGCAGGCAACACATCGAAGCCATCCGCTGCGACGGTGGACTCGGTCACGCTGGCCAAACCCACCAGCACTTGATACACCGTGTGCTTCAGATTGCGCTTGTCGATGCCACACCCCATGGTGGCATTGCCTTGAGGGTCGAGGTCCACCAGCAACACCCGCTGCTTGGCCAACGAAAGACCCGCGGCCAGGTTAACTGCAGTGGTGGTTTTCCCCACGCCACCCTTTTGGTTGGCAATGCAGAACACTTTCGCCATTGTATTGTCCCGTAAATGAATGTACCGATTTTATCTTCGAATCACGAACAAATGCCGATCCTCGCCCAGGAACGGCACTTCGATTGGGTGCAAAGCTTCGAGACGCCAACCCTCGGGCACTTCGTTGTCCACTTCCAAACGCCCTTTCAAGGCGGCAAAAGCACCTTCAGGGTGCAACGCATGTGCACTCAAATCTATCATTTGCCCCATGGTCGAAAAGGCGCGGGAACAAATGAGGTGGTAGGGCTGCACCGCCTGATGTTGCTCAACACGTCCATGCACCGCTTGTGCGTTGCGCAAGCCCAAGCTTCCAATGGCCTGCTGCATAAAAGCTGCCTTTTTTTGCACCGTGTCGATCAGGGTGATGTTCCACCCTGGCTGTGCAATTGCAAATACCAGGCCAGGCAAACCAGCCCCGGCACCCACATCCAACATGTGTGGCGCCTGGACGCCACGCACCGCCTGCGCCGCGGCAGGAATCACCGCCAAAGAGTCCAGCAAATGGTGGGTGATGATTTCGGATGGATTGCGAATGGCGGTGAGGTTATAAACCGCATTCCATTTTTGAATCAAACGGGCATATTCGAACAGGCGCCTTTCTTGGTCCGCACTTAAACCCAAGCGAAGTTGCGCAATGCCTTGCTGCAGCTGGACACGTTCAGCTTCGCTCAACAATGCGCCTGCAGGCACCGCAGACCGGGAAGAATGCCTCACGCAACCTGCTCCGCACCTTCGCCACCAACCCGACCAAGCAGACCCCGTTTTTTCAAATGCACCAACAACAGGGATATGGCTGCCGGGGTGATGCCCTGAATTCGCCCTGCCTGACCTATGGTTTCTGGCTTATGGCTGTTCAGCTTTTGCTGGACCTCTTTGCTCAACCCCAGCACTTGGGTGTAATCCAGATCCAGGGGCAACTTGATGGACTCATTGCCCAAGCTGCGATCTACCTCGGCTTGCTGGCGCGCCACGTAGCCAGCATATTTCACTTCAATTTCTAGCTGTGTGACCAAATCGGATTGCAAACCCACTGGGCCCAATGCAAGCTCACCGCCCTCTTTTTTCAGCGTGGTGAGTTGCTGGTAATGCACATCAGGGCGTTTGAGCAAATCGTAAAAGTTGTATTCACGCTCAATGGCTTTGCCGAGAACCCGCTCGGCCTCCACTTGAGCAACCACCTTTGGATTGATCCACGTGGAACGCAAGCGCTGCATTTCAATCTCGATGGCTTCACGCTTTGAGCAGAAAGCCTCCCACCGCACATCATCCACCACCCCCAACTTGCGGCCTATGGGCGTCAACCTTTGATCGGCATTGTCTTCGCGCAAACTCAAACGATATTCTGCACGACTGGTGAACATTCGGTACGGCTCAGCCACCCCTTTGCTGGTCAAGTCGTCGACCAACACACCGAGGTAGGCTTCGTCACGGCGGGGCGTCCACTGCTCTTTGCCCTGCACACTAAGGGCTGCATTCAAGCCTGCCAACAGCCCTTGAGCAGCGGCCTCTTCATAACCCGTGGTGCCATTGATTTGCCCAGCGAAAAACAAGCCCTCTATGGCCTTGGTCTCAAGCGTGGTCTTCAAACCGCGCGGGTCAAAATAATCGTACTCAATGGCATAGCCTGGGCGCAGCACGTAGGCATTTTCCAAACCGCGGATGGAGTGAAGCAAGTCCAGCTGCACATCGAACGGCAAGGAAGTAGACACACCATTGGGGTAGTACTCGTGGGTGGTGAGACCCTCTGGCTCCAGAAAGATTTGATGAGACTCTTTATCGGCAAAGCGATGGATTTTATCTTCAATCGACGGGCAATACCTTGGCCCCACCCCTTCGATCACACCCGTGTACATGGGGCTGCGATCCAACCCACCGCGGATGATGTCGTGGGTTTTTTGGTTGGTGTGGGTAATCCAGCAAGGCAGCTGCCTGGGATGCATGCTGGCATTGCCCAGGTATGAAAACACAGGCACGGGATCCATGTCGCCGGGTTGCTCCTGCATCACACTGAAGTCGATGCTACGACCATCAATGCGAGGCGGTGTGCCGGTTTTTAGACGACCTTGCGGAAGTTGCATCTCTTGCAGACGGCGGGCCAAGCCCAGCGAGGGCGGATCCCCAGCCCGGCCGCCCGAATAGTTTTGCAAGCCCACATGGATCTTGCCGTTTAAAAATGTACCTGCTGTTAGCACCACAGCGCGCGCCCGGAAACGCACCCCAACCTGAGTAACAGCACCCACCACACGGTCGCCCTCTAGCATAAGGTCTTCAACTGACTGCTGAAACAAATAAAGATTGGGTTGGTTCTCCAAACGCGTGCGGATGGCCTGACGGTACAACACACGGTCAGCCTGCGCACGGGTAGCGCGCACCGCAGGGCCTTTCGAGCCGTTTAAGATTCGAAACTGTATGCCAGCCTCATCGGTGGCCAAAGCCATTGCGCCACCCAGAGCATCCACTTCTTTGACCAAATGGCCCTTGCCGATGCCGCCAATTGAGGGGTTGCAAGACATCTGCCCCAGCGTTTCAATGCTGTGCGTAAGCAAGAGAGTCTTGCTTCCTGCGCGCGCAGAGGCCAATGCGGCCTCGGTGCCAGCATGGCCACCGCCCACCACAATCACATCAAACTCTGTTGGATAAATCATTGCTAACCTCTGCGAACTTGGAATGCCTGCGCCCTTGGCCGACCCATGCGGCATTATAAAGGGGGAGTCGCGTTGGACCCAAGTGAGCGATGTTTCACGTGGAACAATGGCGGGCGTGCCTGCCCAAACTGTTGTATCAATGCGGCGGCGCTCACTGTGCCGGGTCGGCACTGGTCACCGGGCCCAGGGTCAGCCCTTGGTTGCGTTGATTGCACAGCTTTTGGGGGGCCGGGGAAGCACTGACCCCTTGGCCTGGGATCAGCCTGCGTTTCGGTTGATTGCGCAGCGTATTGGGGCCGCGTTGGAGTCGGGTTGGCACAGGTCGCTAGGCCTGGGATCAGCCCGTGGTTCCCTTCTTGTCCCTTCCGAGGGGGCATGCAAGGCGAAAATGTCGCCATTGCATCCGATTCGTTTTCCCGCCAAGCGGGGCTTGGGCGGGAAACGCGCCTCGGCCCCTCGGTGTGGGCCAAACCGGGCGGGCTGCCCTGAATCGGCCTGCGCGGCCTGTGCCACCCCAGCCCCGGCGCTGCGCTTGGCCACGCCGTTGATTGACTCAAGCAGGCCAACCGCTTGCGGCAGCAATTGAAGCTCTAGCAGGCGCTAAGCCATCCGCGCATGCAACCTGAGCCGCCTTCGCTTGCCCAGAAGCCAGCAGGGGCGAATGCCCCTGCAGCGACCTTCAGGACAATCTGCCCGACCGTGCCAAGAATGAACGGTGCCCCCCCAAGGGGGCAGAGGCCCGACCCGACCTCTGTTTTGGAGGGCGGGCCTCAGTTCAGGCGAGGCTCAGGGAGGGAGACACAGATTGGCCGTCGCAAAGGGGCTTGGTCCTGCTTGCTTCAAGGAGCAAGCGAACAATCACGGCCGGCGCAACAAGCCGCATGGACCTGCTGGCTTCAGGGAGCAAGCGATAAGCTCAACCGGCGCATGGGCCTGCTGGCTTCAAAGAGCAAGCGAACAAACAGGGAGGAGGAAAATGAATGGTGCCGCTTGTCGGATTCGAACTGACGACCTACCGCTTACAAGGCGGTTGCTCTACCAACTGAGCTAAAGCGGCACGCTTAAGAGGGCCTTATTTTACTCGAGTTAAGTGGGATTTTTTCTTTGCAGGTCCACTTTTTTTGGATTTTTCACCGCCGCCGTCGTTTTTACCCACGCTCACGGGCTGAGGGTCTTCCGGCGGGCCCTGCACAGAGCGCAAGCCGCCGGTCGATTTGGGCTTTTCTTCGGTGGCGCTTTCGCCTTCATCCGCCTCTTCCAACACGAACTGTACGGCTTCGTTGCCGTCGCCTTCGATTTCGGCCAAGGGCTTGAGCACCTCAAAGGCCATGCCGTGGCCATTTTCCCGAGCATAAATGGCGCTCACCTGCTCTACAGGAACCATGATTTGCCTGGCCACGCCACCAAACCTGGCCTCGAACTCAATCCATTCATTGCCCAATTGCAATTTATTCGTGGCCATCGGGGAGGCATTCAACACAATCTCCCCTGCCTTGACAAACTCCCTGGGCACTTGGGTCTGTTCATTCACGGCCACCGCCAAATAGGGAGTGAATCCGTTGTCGACACACCATTCGTGAATGGCTCGAATCAAATATGGCTTTGTGGATACTTCGGTCACGCCATGGTTCCTGTGTGTTGCTACTGCGCCTGGTTGAGCTCAAGCTCAGCGGCGCATTACTTTTTCAGAAGGGGTCAGCGCATCAATAAACGCTGGCTTTGCAAAAATGCGCTCAGCGTATTTCATCAATGGCGCAGCAGACTTCGGCAACTCAATGCCGTAGTGCTCAAGACGCCACAGCAATGGGGCCAATGCGACGTCCAGCATCGAGAACTCTTCGCCCAACATGTATTTGCTTTTCAAAAACACCGGCGCCAATTGCGTCAGTTGTTCGCGAATGGACAGGCGTGCCTTTTCCATGGCCTTGGGGTTGCCAGCCTTTTCAATAACGCTCACATGGGCAAACAGTTCGCGCTCAAAATTGAACAGGAACAAGCGGGTGCGGGCACGCATCACCGGATCTGCCGGCATCAATTGGGGATGCGGAAAGCGCTCGTCTATGTACTCATTGATGATATTGGACTCATACAGAATCAAATCGCGCTCAACCAGGATAGGCACCTGGCTGTATGGGTTCATTACGCTGATGTCGTCTGGACGGTTGAAGAGGTCAATGTCCTTGATCTCGAAGTCCATGCCCTTCTCGTGCAGCACAAAGCGGCAGCGTTGGGAAAATGGGCAGGTTGTGCCCGAGTAAAGAACCATCATGTTGTCGTCATCCCAAAACAAAAAATGGCCGGAGCGATCAAACGCTCCAGCCGGTCATTGATGAAAGCCTTTGGATTACTTGATGTCTTTCCAGTATGCGGCGTTCAGGCGCCAGGCGAAAATTGTAAACACACCAAAGAACAGCAGCACAATCACACCCAATTTGAAGCGATCCTGGCGCACGGGCTCAGCCATGTAAACCAGGTAACTGGTCAACTCAGCCATGGCACGGTCGTACTCGGTGGGAGTCATTTGGCCAGGCTTGGTCAATTCGAACCCAACAAACTTTTTGATGGTTTTGTCAGCGTTGTGGGGATCGGCTTTTTCTTCAAACTTGGGGGTTTGCTCACCCTGCAGCTCCCACAGCACATGGGGCATGCCCACATTGGGGAAAGCCATGTTGTTCCAGCCGGTTGGCTTGCTGTGATCACGGTAGTAAGTGCGCAAGTAGGTATAAATGTAGTCTGCCCCGGGGTAGCTTGTGGTTGCGCGTGAACGAGCAATCAAAGACAAATCTGGGGGTGTGGCACCAAACCACTGCTTGGCCTCTTTGGGGTCCATCGCAATGGTCATGGTGTTGCCCACGTTGTCCGTGGCAAACATCAGGTTGTTTTTGATTTGCTCGTCTGTCAGGCCGATGTCTTTCAGGCGGTTATAGCGCATGCTTTCAGCGGAATGGCAGTTCAAGCAGTAATTGGCGAACAACTGCGCACCACGTTGCAGGGCCGCCAAATCGTTGGTTAGATCTGGCGCCTTGTCCATGGGGTAGTTGCTTCCCGCGCCCATCACGAGCGAAGGAACCAAGGCCAGCAATGCAAACAGTTTTTTCATCGTTTTATCCTTGTCTTCCTAAGTGCTCAATGGGCAGCAAACACAACACGATCAGGCACGGGCTTGAAGGTGCCCATCTTCGACCACCAGGGCATGGCGAGGAAGAACAGGAAGTAAATCACTGTACCGATTTTTGCAACCACGTTGCCCACAGGGGACGGTGGCTGAACACCCAGGTAACCCAACACAATGAACGACACCACAAACACAGCGTAGATTACCTTGTGGAAAGTGGGGCGATAGCGAATGGACTTCACTGGGCTTTTGTCGAGCCATGGCAGGAAGAACAGAATGACCACCGCACCGCCCATGGCCATCACACCCAAGAACTTCGCATCCAGGCCCAGCAAGGGGAAGTCGATGGCGCGCAGAATGGAATAGAACGGTGTGAAATACCACACTGGCGCGATATGGGCTGGTGTTTTCAGCGGGTCAGCTGGAATGAAGTTGTTGTATTCCAGGAAGTAACCGCCCATTTCTGGGGCAAAGAACACAATGGCAGAAAACACCATCAGGAACACACCCACACCCAAAATGTCATGCACGGTGTAGTAGGGGTGGAAAGGAATACCATCCAGCGGCTTGCCAGAGGCATCTTTCTTTTCTTTGATTTCTACGCCATCGGGGTTGTTTGAACCCACTTCGTGCAAGGCCACCAGGTGAGCCGCCACCAAGCCAAGCAAGACCAAAGGAATGGCAATCACATGGAAGGAGAAGAAGCGGTTCAGGGTCGCGTCAGACACCACATAGTCACCACGAATCCAGATGGCCAGGTCGGGGCCGATCACTGGAATGGCAGAGAACAGGTTCACGATCACCTGGGCACCCCAGTAGCTCATTTGGCCCCATGGCAGCAGGTAGCCAAAAAAGGCTTCAGCCATCAGGCACAGGAAAATGGCCACACCGAAGATCCAGATGAGTTCGCGAGGCTTGCGGTAAGAACCATACAACAGGCCACGCATCATGTGCAGATACACAACCACGAAGAACATGGATGCGCCCGTGGAGTGCATGTAGCGCACCAACCAGCCCCATGGCACATCACGCATGATGTATTCGACCGACTGGAAGGCCTTGGCCGCATCGGGCTTGTAGTGCATGACCAGGAAAATACCAGTCACAATCTGGATGACCAGCACCAGCAGGGCCAGCGAGCCAAAGAAGTACCAGAAGTTGAAGTTTTTGGGCGCGTAGTACTCAGACAAGTGCGCCTTGTAGGTGGAGGTCAGGGGGAATCGCTGATCGATCCAGCCCAACACCCCGGTTGTTTCTACTTTTTTATCTGCGGCCATGATGACTCCTCACTCTCAGTCGCATTAGGCGGTTGTCTCGTCTTCACCAATCAACAGCCTGGTGTCAGACAAGTACTTGTGTGGCGGCACTTCCAGGTTGTCGGGCGCGGGTTTGTTCGCGTATACGCGGCCAGCCATGTCGAAAGTTGAACCATGGCAGGGGCACAAAAAACCACCCTTCCAGTCGTCAGGCAGGCTGGGCTGGGGGCCCGCATCAAACTTGGCTGTCGGCGAGCATCCCAAGTGAGAACAAATGCCCACAGCCACCAGGTATTCGGGCTTGATGGAACGGTGGGTGTTGCGCGCATACTCAGGGGTGAGTTCGGCCGGATTGCGCTCAGAATTTGGGTCGGCCAGTTGGCTGTCCAGGGCAGCCAACTCTTGCACCATTTTGTCGTCACGGCGCACAACCCAAACAGGCTTGCCGCGCCATTCAACGGTTTTCATGTCGCCTGGCTTCATGCCGGAGATGTCGAGTTCGACCGGTGCACCGGCAGCCTTGGCGCGCTCGGAGGGAGCCAGGGTGGTCAAAAACGCTGCGCCGGTGGCCGTGGCTGCTACACCGCCGGCCGCGCCACAAGCGATCATCCACACGCGACGTTCTTTGTCTACAGGTTGATTATTGCTCATCAAAATAACCCCGAAAGAAAATTCCAGTACACCTTGCCCCGCGCCCCGCCCGTTTCACTGCCAACGGAACTTGTACCGATGGACTATGGCCAAAGTAGTGATCTATGCAACCCAAGATTGTAACTCAGCAGCCTGCCAACTAGAAACTGTTTTCAGGCAAAAAACTTGATTTTCAAGCGCGAGCATGGATGAGGCCCACCCACGAAAAGATACATTAGTAAACAATTCAAACGCATCAGACCCAGTCGGCCACGCTGGGAGGCGAGGCTACACGGCCACAAAAAGGTCGTGAAACTCAACATCGATGCCATAGCGCTTTGCCACCCACTCACCCAAAGCCTTCACACCGCATCGCTCGGTGGCATGGTGCCCCGCACCCAGCAGTGCAACGCCAGTTTCACGGGCCACATGCACCGCCGGCTCGGACAACTCGCCGGTGAGGTATAAATCTGCCCCCTGCACTGCCGCCTCCTCTACATAACCTGGCGCACCGCCTGTGCACCAACTGACGGTGCGTATCAATCGGGTTTGATCATCAAGCCCTTCCAGTTGCACCGTGTGACCCAACACATTTTTTACGTGGTTGACTACATCACCCAGTGGCATGGGCGCAGACAACTCGCCCATGTGAATCAACCCTTTGTCCCCAACCACACGGTGGCTGGGCCAACCCAGCATGCCGCCCAGTTGCGCGTTGTTGCCCAACTCCGGGTGCTTGTCCAAAGGCAAATGGTAAGCAAATACATTCAAATTGGCCGCTAGGGCTGCCTGCATGCGCGCTTTGCGAAATCCGGTCAGCACCTGAGGGTCGCCTTTCCACATCAAGCCGTGGTGCACCAAAACAGCATCGGCCTGGCGTGCTATGGCCAACTCGATCAAACCCAAAGAAGCGGTCACGCCTGTGACCAAACGCCGTATTTCGGCCTTGCCTTCCAACTGGAGCCCATTTGGGCAATAATCAGACATGCGTGCGGGATCAAGCAACTCCCGCAAATCCTTGTCCAGCACACTCCGATCCACACTATTCAACGGCACACCCAACCCCAATCATGTTGAAAAAACTCTGGCTGACATTCGCGCAAGCCCTGGCTGTCCTGCTTGCATTGTATTTCATCACAGAGGTGTTGCGCCCAGAATGGACCCCCAGCTGGCTTCAGCGGCCCGCCTTCACCACCGCACCCTCCGAAGGCGTGGTGGGTTATCGCCAGGCCGTCGACAAGGCCATGCCTGCGGTGGTGAATATTTTTACCTCCAAAAACCTCACACCACTGCCCAAGCATCCTTTTTTTGAGGACCCCGAGATTCGCAAATTCTTTGGCGACGAACTGGAAGAACAGTTCGGATCGGACGAGGAAGTCACCCCCAGCCTTGGCTCGGGCGTGATTGTGAACAAAGAAGGTTTGATCGTGACCAACCAGCATGTGGTGGAGGCCGCCGATCAAATCGAAGTCAGCCTGAATGATGGCCGAAAAGTGGCTGCTGAACTGGTGGGCACCGACCCCGAAACCGATCTGGCTGTTTTGCGGATCAAACTGGACAATTTGCCCACGCTGCAGTTTGCAGAAGAGGGATCGGTGCGCGTTGGCGATGTGGTTCTGGCCATGGGCAACCCCTTTGGCGTGGGGCAGACCGTGACCATGGGCATCGTGAGCGCCCTGGGCCGCAACCACGTGGGCATCAACACGTTCGAGAACTTCATTCAGACCGACGCAGCCATCAACCCTGGCAACTCTGGCGGCGCCTTGGTCGACACAGCGGGCAATTTGTTGGGCATCAACACAGCCATCTACAGCCGCACGGGCGGCTCACTGGGCATTGGGTTTGCCATCCCCGCCAAAACCGTGCAAAACGTCTTGAATCAAATTGTACGCACCGGCACAGTAACGCGGGGTTACATCGGCGTGGAGCAGCAAAACATCACCGAAGAATTGTCCAAGGCCTTCGACTTGCCTCAAAAAGACGGGGTGATTATTGCCGGTATTGTGAAGGACGGCCCAGCGGACAAAGCAGGGTTAAAGGTCGGCGACATCTTGCTGAGCCTGGATGGTCAGAAAATCCAGGACACCACTCAAATGCTCAACATGATCGCGGGCTACGCGCCGGGTGAAAAAAAGATGATTCGCCTGCTGCGTGAAGGCAAAGAACAATCAGTGAGCATCGAAATCGGCGTGAGGCCAAAACCCGGTGACTTTTTAAAGAAACCCTGAGCTGGCTTCAACAAACCCTGTGATAGAAGGGATTTGACCTGTCGAACTCGCCACCCAGGGGGCGCGTTTACTCCAGAATTTCCTGACGCTTTTTACCCACCATTTTGGCGGCGATGATGCCCACTTCATACAGCACGCAAATGGGAATGGCCAGAAAGAGTTGAGACAACACATCGGGCGGAGTAACAATGGCGGCAATCACAAAAGCGGCCACAATAACGTAGCCACGAGCCTCGGCCAGTTTTTCGACTGTGACCACACCCATGTAAACCAGCACCACCACCACAATAGGCACTTCAAAAGTCAAGCCAAAGGCCATGAACATGGTGAGCACAAAATTGAGGTAGGCCTCAATATCGGGTGCAGGGGTAATGCTGGCCGGTGCAAATTCGTTGATGAAGGCAAACACTTTGCCAAACACAATAAAGTGACAAAACGCGATGCCCGCTAAAAACAGCAAGGTGCTTGAGAAAATAATGGGAATGGCCATTTTTTTCTCGTGCTGGTAAAGCCCCGGGGCCACAAAGGCCCAAGC
Organism: Limnobacter sp.; assembly: GCF_964228395.1. Lineage (GTDB taxonomy): Bacteria > Pseudomonadota > Gammaproteobacteria > Burkholderiales > Burkholderiaceae_B > Limnobacter. The sequence goes on along the minus strand of NZ_CAXQZX010000040.1, from coordinate 3,736 downwards.
TTGGTAAAGAGTCAACGGCAATGAGAGCACGAACGCCACCATGGCGGTTAGCTTCACGGGCACCATAAAAGGTGTAATCACCCCTGTGGCGATCATCTTGGTGCCTTCAGGCAAAGCGCCTTGAATGGGCTGCGCCAGCAAATCAAAAATGGGACCCGCCCCGGGGTAGGCCATCAAGCCAATAAACACCACGATAAAACCAAGCAGAGCGCGCAGCAGTCGGTCCCGCAGCTCTACCAAATGGCTAACAAAATTTTCTTGGGTACTCATGGGCCGGCGCGCTTATTTGTTGTTGGAAGCTTGCGCGGGCGCGCTGCTTGCCTGTGGGTCTTGGGTTGGCGCACTGGCCTGCGGTTTGGCTGGGCCACTGTTGGCGGGCTGTTCTTTTTCCAGTTCAGCGATGTCGTCTTCGATCGACTTCACCGATTGGTTCAAGCTGCTTTCGGTGTCGCGCAGGGTGGTTTGAACATCGCTTTCAACCTTGCGGGCTGCGGTTTGCATTTCGGCCTGCAGCTTGCGCAACTCTTCAATTTCCATTTCACGATTGATCTCAGATTTCACATCGCTCACGTAGCGCTGCGCTTTGCCCAACAAGTGACCCACAGTGCGAGCCACCTTGGGCAATTTTTCGGGCCCAATCACCAAAAGCGCCACCACGCCAATGATCAGGAGCTCAGAAAACGCGATGTCAAACATGAAAAAAACCGCTTAAGGGAAGGTGGATCAGCTGGAAGATTTCTCTTTGGCTTCCACGTCAATGGTGTCTTTTTTGTTGGCGCTGCTGTCTGCAATTTTTGCAGCGTTTTGATCGCCCTCAGACGAGCCTTCTTTCATGCCATCTTTAAAGCCTTTGACCGCGCCGCCCAGGTCGGAGCCAATGTTGCGCAGTTTTTTGGTGCCAAACACCAACATCACAATGACCAGCACCACCAGCCAGTGCCAAATGCTAAATGAACCCATGTTTAATGCTCCTTGAATGTGTATTGCGTGCGCCGCCAAAAGCTGTTTAACGCGGCAGCATCATGCCCAGTGGTTTGTCACCGCCCAGGATGTGTATGTGAAGATGATACACCTCCTGACATCCGACCCTGCCCGTGTTGATCACAGTTCGGAATCCATCATTGCAGCCAGCCTGCTTGGCCAGCGTGCCCGCCATCTGCATCATCTTGCCCAACACCGGAATGTCCTCGGGCGCAGCGTCAGCCAGGGTTGGTATGTGCTTTTTCGGAATAATCAAAAAATGCACGGGCGCCACCGGGTTGATGTCGTGAAACGCGAGGATATCCTCGTCTTCATATACTTTTCTGCTAGGGATTTCCCCAGCGACGATTTTGCAAAAAATACAATCAGACATGGTTCACCCCTTTTTGCGATTGGCTTTTTCTTCAAGACCCGACAAACCCATGCGACGATCCAGTTCGGCCAACACATCGGCTGCACTCAAGCCATGCCAGCCCAACAGCACCAAGCTGTGAAACCACAGGTCAGCGGCCTCCGTCACCACCTTGGCTGGGTCTTGATCTTTGGAGGCCATCACCAGCTCGCAAGACTCCTCGCCAATTTTTTTTAAAATGGCGTCTTGCCCTTTGCTGTGCAGCTTGGCCACATACGAGGTGTCGGGGCTGGCAAGTTTGCGCGCCTCCAGCACCTGGGTTAAACGCTCCAGCAGGTCCCCGGACCGCTGCTTGGGGTCTGTCATGGTTTATACATCCTGTGATTTTTTGTACATGTCTGCGGGGTTTTTAAGCACCGGGTCTTTGGCCACCCAACGCGGCTTGTCGCCTGCGTGTTGCTCCAGCGCATAGTAAAAGCAGCTTTCCCGACCCGTGTGGCAGGCAATACCGCCCACCTGCTCCACCATCAAAATAAGCACATCGCCATCGCAATCCAGGCGAATTTCCTTCACCTTTTGCTGATTTCCAGATTCTTCACCCTTGTGCCACAGCTTACCGCGCGAACGTGAAAAATACGTTGCAAAACCACTGCTGGCGGTGATCTCCAAGGCCTCTCGGCTCATCCAGGCCACCATCAATACCCGCTTGCTTAGGTGGTCTTGCGCCACCACGTTCACCAGGCCTTGCGGGTCAAATTTAACGCTGTCCAGCCAGTTGTCGGTAATCACCACGTCTTTGCTCATGGGGCTTACATCCTGACCACAATGCCAGCCTGTGCCATGCGTTGCTTGGCCTGCTGCACGGTGTACTCACCGTAGTGAAAAATGCTTGCAGCCAACACTGCACTGGCCTTGCCCTGAATAACACCATCCACCAAGTGGTCGAGATTGCCCACGCCACCGCTGGCAATCACCGGAATGGTCACAGCCTCGGACACCGCACGGGTAAGCGGCAAGTTAAAACCAATTTTGGTGCCATCGCGGTCCATGCTGGTGAGCAAAATTTCGCCAGCGCCTCGCGCCTGCATGTGGCGCGCCCATTCAATGGCATCCAGGCCGGTGGGCTTGCGTCCACCGTGGGTGTAAACCTCCCAGCCAGGCTCGCCATTGGCCTTGGCTTTGGCATCAATGGCCACCACAATGCACTGCGAACCATACTTGCTTGCGGCATCGCTCACCAAATCCGGATTGGTCACGGCCGAGGTGTTGATGCTGATTTTGTCTGCACCTGCATTGAGCAAACGGCGCACGTCTTCGACTTTGCGAACGCCCCCGCCCACGGTGAGGGGAATAAACACTTGGCTGGCCACCGACTCAATCACGTGCAGGATCAGGTCGCGGTCATCGGACGATGCCGTGATGTCCAGAAAAGTGAGCTCATCGGCCCCTTGCTCGTTGTAGCGGCGCGCAATTTCAACGGGGTCACCCGCATCGCGCAGTTCTACAAAATTGACCCCCTTGACCACCCGGCCTGCGGTCACATCCAGGCACGGAATGATTCGGCTTGCGAGCATCAGTAGGTTTTTCCGTTCAATTCGTCAGCCAGGGCCTGGCCCTTGCCGAAGTCGAGCGTGCCTTCGTAGATGGAGCGACCACAGATGGCACCCATTACACCTTCGTCTTCAACAGCGCACAATTGGCGGATGTCGTCGAGGTTGGTGATGCCACCCGATGCAATCACAGGAATGGTCAGCGCATTGGCCAGTCGCACAGTGGCTTCAATATTGACCCCACCCAACATGCCATCGCGGCCAATGTCGGTGTAAACGATGGCCTCAACGCCGTAGTTTTCGTATTTTTGGGCCAGGTCCACCACATCGTGGCCAGAGATTTTGCTCCAACCGTCGGTGGCCACTTTGCCGTCTTTGGCATCCAAGCCCACAATGATCTGGCCTGGGAATGCGCCACAGGCGTCGTGTAAAAAGCCCGGGTTTTTAACGGCAGCCGTGCCAATGATCACATAGCTCAAACCGTCATCGAGGTAGCGCTCAATGGTATCGAGGTCGCGTATGCCACCACCCAACTGCACCGGAATTTGCCCGCCCACAGCATCCAGAATGTCGATGATGACGCCCTCGTTGACAGGCTTGCCAGCCACCGCGCCATTGAGGTCAACCAAATGCAGACGCCTGGCCCCGGCTTCCAGCCATTTCACGGCCATTTCAACCGGGTCGGCCGAGAAAATGGTTGCATCGTCCATATTGCCTTGTTTGAGGCGTACACACTGACCGTCTTTCAGGTCGATTGCTGGAATGAGTAACATGAGACTGTGAGATCGGAAGAGCGTCGTGTAGGGAAAGAGTGTAGACGAGCGTGTAGATCTCGGTGGTCGCCGTATCATTA